>NZ_JBSHBL010000095.1:0-36599 GCF_053611985.1 Streptomyces sp. NPDC054770 | reverse complement strand
GCGGAGGAGGACGAGAACGGGCTGCGCCACGAGAAGACCAGCGACATGGCCGTCCCCACCCTCAAGGCGGGCCACCGCACCGCGCTGCCGGCCTTCACGTCCACCGCCTCGCTGGCCCGCTGGGACCCGACGGCCCGGCCCGTCGCCGTACCCCTGCACCAGGCGCTCCAGGCCGCCGCGCACGAGAAGGCCGACACGGTGGTCCTCGACCTGTCCGGGCCGGTGCCGTTCGAGCTGACCGGCACCGCGCTGCTCGCCCTCGCCGAGGGGCGTACGACCGCCGACCCGCTCGCCGACCCGGCCGTGGTCGGGGCCGTCCGGGCCGCGGTGGCCGCCGAACCGGCCGTGCTCCGCGCCCACCTCGGGCCGGGACCGGCCGACGGGACGCTGGCACTGGTCCTCGACCCGGCCGCCGCGCCGCCCGCCGAGGCCGCCCGCGCCGTCGCGGAGCGGCTCGCGGCCGACGGAACACTGAGGGCCCGCCTGGTGCGGGGCCTCGACCTGGCACTGCTGCCGGCCGGGACCACGCCGCCGGGCGAGCCCTTGTACGTAAGAGACTGAGAGACCGGGCGGCGGCTAGCCGTAGACCGGGCCGGTGTACTTCTCGCCGGGGCCCTGGCCGGGCTCGTCGGGGACGATCGAGGCCTCGCGGAAGGCCAGCTGGAGCGACTTCAGGCCGTCCCGCAGCGGGGCCGCGTGGAAGGAACTGATCTCGGTCGCGGAGGCGTCGAGCAGCCCGGCGAGGGCGGTGACCAGCTTGCGAGCCTCGTCCAGGTCCTTGTACTTGTCGCCCTCCTCGGTCAGACCGAGCTTCACGGCCGCGGCGCTCATCAGGTTGACGGCGACCGTCACGATCACCTCGACCGCGGGGACCTCGGCGATGTCGCGGGTCATCTCGTCGAAGTCGGGCTGCCCGGTGTCACCGGGGCCCGGAAGGGGCGTCTCACTCATGCCCCACACGATAGGCGCAGCGGGGCGGAGGCTCTTACTTAGCCCCAGGTCGTCTCAATTAGCCCTACCTCGACTTAGCTGCTAGCGTGGTGTCACGACCGGCTGGACAGGTGTGCCTCACGGCTAACCGAACCGGCCCACAAGTGGAGGCTTCGAACTCCCACCTGACCGCTCTCTCGGGCGGCGGGTCACCGGTCAGACGGTTCGCTTCGCCGCTATGGCGACGGCGTTCCGTCCGATAGTGCGCCCCGCGATCCTCGCGGCGGTGCTCCGGTAGTTCGAGGAGCCCCGCCTGTGATCGTCCGGGGCATTTTTTGTGCTTCGGCGCGGTTAGGTCTTACGAAAACAGACGTTACGCGGCTGCCCGCCAGGCCGTCGCGTGGTGCTACCGAGGAGGATCCATCAGCGCCGAGCCCCGCATCAACGACCGGATTCGCGTTCCCGAGGTGCGACTTGTCGGTCCCAGTGGCGAGCAGGTGGGCATTGTCCCGCTCGCTAAGGCCCTGGAGCTTGCGCAGGAGTACGACCTGGACCTGGTCGAGGTCGCGGCGAACGCCCGTCCGCCCGTGTGCAAGCTCATGGACTACGGGAAGTTCAAGTACGAGTCGGCCATGAAGGCCCGTGAGGCGCGCAAGAACCAGGCGCACACGGTCATCAAGGAGATGAAGCTCCGGCCGAAGATCGACCCGCACGACTATGACACCAAGAAGGGTCACGTCGTCCGGTTCCTCAAGCAGGGCGACAAGGTCAAGATCACGATCATGTTCCGTGGTCGCGAGCAGTCCCGGCCCGAGCTGGGCTACCGACTGCTGCAGCGTCTCGCGGAGGACGTCCAGGACCTCGGTTTCGTGGAGTCGAACCCGAAGCAGGACGGCCGGAACATGATCATGGTTCTCGGTCCGCACAAGAAGAAGACCGAGGCCATGGCCGAGGCCCGGCAGGCGCAGGAAGCCCGCAAGGCGGAAGCGAAGGCCAACCCCGGTCGTTCGCAGAACCCTGCCGAGGCTGAGGCTGAGGCTGCCGAGGTCGAGGCTGAGGCTGCCGAGGTCGAGGTGCCCGCTGAGGAGCACGCCGAGGCGTGATCCCGGGGTCAACGCCCCAGGTCAGCATCGGGGGCGCAAGTCCCAGGATGTATCCGATACAAGAGCGACGTTCCGCCGTGCCCGGTTTCGCGACCGGGCACCGGAGCGCCACCGACGAGGAGATAACGGCGCTATGCCGAAGAACAAGACGCACAGCGGTGCCAGCAAGCGCTTCAAGATCACCGGTTCCGGCAAGGTCCTGCGTGAGCGTGCCGGCAAGCGCCACCTGCTCGAGCACAAGTCGTCCCGCGTGACGCGCCGCCTCACCGGCAACGCCGAGATGGCCCCGGGCGACACCGCGAAGATCAAGAAGCTTCTCGGCAAGTGACCCGCGGGCGCCTGCCGGCGCCCTGAGTCAGCAGTACCGGGACCCAGTCGTTTCCGGGCCGCGTGAGTCCAACCGCGGCCCCGCTACAAGGAGTTAACAAGTGGCACGCGTCAAGCGGGCAGTCAACGCCCACAAGAAGCGCCGGGCGATCCTCGAGGCGGCCTCCGGCTACCGCGGTCAGCGTTCGCGCCTGTACCGCAAGGCCAAGGAGCAGGTCACCCACTCGCTGGTCTACAACTACAACGACCGCAAGAAGCGCAAGGGCGACTTCCGTCAGCTGTGGATCCAGCGCATCAACGCCGCTGCCCGCGCGAACGGCATCACCTACAACCGCTTCATCCAGGGTCTGAAGGCCGCGAACGTCGAGGTCGACCGCAAGATCCTGGCGGAGCTGGCCGTCAACGACGCCAACGCGTTCGCCGCGCTCGTCGAGGTGGCGCAGAAGGCGCTGCCGTCGGACGTGAACGCCCCCAAGGCGGCGTGACGCTGCGCTGGCTTTAGCCGACGTGACTGAAGGACCCGCAGGCTTCATGGCTTGCGGGTCCTGCTGTTGCTGCCGCGCCCTGCCGTGTTTCGGCCGCGGGCCGGTGGGGGCTTGTCGCGCAGTTCCCCGCGCCCCTTCAGGGCGCATAGCTGCGGGCAGTCGTGCCGCTGGGGCGGCACGGGTGGGCGCAGCGGCACCCCGCAAACGCGGGCAAGTGAAACCGTCGGCCCGGCGGTAGGAAAGTTACCGATGTCTCCGAAGGTGAACGACAAGATGCCCACCCCCGAGCTGATCTCCCCCCGTTCCGCCCGTGTCGCCGCTGCCCGGCGGCTTGGGCGGCGGAACTTCCGGGGGAAGGAGCGGCTGTTTCTCGCCGAGGGGCCGCAGGCCGTGCGGGAGGCGGCCGGGCATCGGGTCGGTGACGTGCCCACGCTCGTCGAGCTGTTCGCCACCGTGGAGGCCGCGGAGCGGTACGCCGACATCGTGGGGGAGGCCAGGACCGCCGGCGCCCGGATCCACCTCGCCTCCGAGGAGGTCATCGCCGACATCTCCACGACCGTGACACCGCAGGGGCTCGTCGGGGTCTGCCGGTTCCTCGACACCCCCTTCGAGGAGATCCTCGCCGCCCGCCCCCGGCTGGTCGCCGTGCTCGCCAACGTCCGCGACCCCGGCAACGCCGGAACCGTGCTGCGGTGCGCCGACGCCGCCGGTGCGGAGGCCGTCGTACTGACCGACGCGTCCGTGGACCTGTACAACCCGAAGGCGGTCCGGGCCTCCGTCGGCTCCCACTTCCACCTGCCCGTCGCCGTCGGCGTGCCCGTCGAGCAGGCCGTGGCCGGGCTGAAGGGCGTCGGCGTGCGGATCCTCGCCGCCGACGGGGCCGGGACCGACGACCTCGACGACGAGCTCGACAAGGGCACCATGGGCGGCCCCACGGCGTGGGTGTTCGGCAACGAGGCCTGGGGGCTCCCGGAGGAGACCCGCGCGCTGACGGACGCCGTCGTGCGCGTCCCGATCCACGGGAAGGCCGAGAGCCTGAACCTCGCCACCGCCGCCGCCGTATGTCTCTACGCATCGGCCCGTGCACAGCGCGCCTCCGGAGGGTGCCGTTCCGTCACCCTGAGCTAGTAGGGTGACCAGCTCGGGGGCCTGCTGCGCCGTCTGAGAGGTGGAGTACGGGGTATGAGTGTCGGCACCAGCAACGCGCCGGGGGGCCGCGGTACCGGACGCGTGCCCGCGCCCCGGCACGGCGACCTCACCGGGCTCGGCATCGACCCCGACGAACTGCCCGACGGCCTGGTGGTCGCCGACGAACACGGTCTCGTCGTCTGCTTCAACGCCGCCGCCGCCCGCATCACCGCCACCGCCCCCGCCGACGCCCTCGGCCGGCGCCTGGAGAAGGCCCTGCCGTTAGAGGACCTGGAGGGCCGGCGCTGGTGGCAGCTCACCGACCCCTACGGCGGCCTCGCCATCCGGGTCGGCCAGCCCGAGCGGAACCTCCTGCTGCCCGGCGGACGGGAAGTGCTGGTGTCGGCCCGCTATGTGCGCGCCGAGCCGACCGGGCCGGTGCGCCGGGTCGTCGTGTCGCTGCGGGACACCGAGGCCCGGCGCCGTACCGAACGCAGTCACGCCGAGCTGATAGCCACCGTCGCGCACGAGCTGCGGTCACCGCTGACCTCCGTCAAGGGGTTCACGGCGACCCTGCTCGCCAAATGGGAACGGTTCACCGACGACCAGAAACGGCTGATGCTGGAGACGGTCGACGCGGACGCCGACCGGGTCACCCGGCTCATCGCCGAGCTGCTGGACATCTCGCGGATCGACAGCGGACGCCTCGAGGTGCGCCGGCAGCCCGTCGACATAGGCGCGGCCGTCGGACGGCACATCCAGGCGTACGTCGCCGCCGGGCAGGCCGCCGACCGGTTCCTGCTCCGTGTCGAGCAGCCGCTGCCCGCGCTCTGGGCCGACCCCGACAAGGTCGACCAGGTCCTCAGCAACCTCATCGAAAATGCGGTGCGGCACGGCGAGGGAACCGTCACCATTGACATCACGGCCACGGCGTCCCCGCGCGAAGGTGAGGACACCGGCACGTCGGTCACGGTGAGCGACGAGGGGCCGGGCATCCCGGAGGAGTCCATGAACCGCGTCTTCACCCGCTTCTGGCGGGGCAGCAAGCGCGGCGGCACCGGCCTCGGGCTGTACATCGTCAAGGGCATCGTCGAGGCCCACGGCGGCACCATCACCGTCGGACGCGCCCCCGGCGGCGGCGCCGAGTTCCGATTTACGTTGCCCGTGAGCACGCCGGCGTATCTCGCCTGACGGCCCACGGGCTCTTCGTATACCTCCACCCCGTTAGACTCGGCCTTTGGCACCTTTGTGTCCTTCTCACGGCCCATCAACGGTCTCGGGGACCATCCGCCAGCCAATCGGAAGCACGGGAAGAGATGTCGGCACCGAATAAGTCGTACGACCCTGTCGAGGTCGAGGCGTTGAAACCGGAAGAGATCGAGCGCATGCGGGACGAGGCGCTCGCCGCCTTCGCCGCCGCGGACTCCCTCGACGCGCTCCAGGAGGCCAAGGTCGCCCACACCGGCGGCACCTCCCCGCTGGCCCTCGCCAACCGCGAGATCGGCGCCCTGCCCCCGCACGCCAAGGCCGCCGCCGGAAAGCTGGTCGGCCAGGCCCGCGGCGCCGTGAACAAGGCCCTCGCGGGCCGCCAGGAGGAGCTGGAGGCCGAGCGTGACGCCCGGGTGCTGGTCGAGGAGGCGGTGGACGTCACACTGCCCTACGACCGGGTCCCGGCCGGTGCCCGCCACCCGCTGACCACCCTGTCCGACCGCATCGAGGACATCTTCGTGGCCATGGGCTACGGGGTCGCCGAGGGTCCGCAGGTCGAGGCCGAGTGGTTCAACTTCGACGCCCTCAACATCGGCCCGGACCACCCGGCCCGCGGCGAGGCGGACACCTTCTTCGTGCAGGGCCCCGAGGGCGGTACCGAGTCCGGTGTGGTGCTGCGCACCCACACCTCCCCGGTCCAGATCCGCTCCCTGCTCGACCGCGAGCTGCCGGTCTACGTGATCTGCCCCGGCCGCGTGTACCGCACCGACGAGCTGGACGCCACCCACACCCCGGTCTTCCACCAGGTCGAGCTGCTCGCCGTCGACGAGGGCCTGACCATGTCCGACCTCAAGGGCACCCTGGACCACATGGTCCAGTCGCTGTTCGGCGAGGGCATGAAGACCCGGCTGCGGCCGAACTTCTTCCCCTTCACCGAGCCCAGCGCCGAGATGGACATGCTGTGCTACGTCTGCAAGGGCGAGTCCGTCGGCAACCCCGACCGGCCCTGCCGTACCTGCTCCTCCGAGGGCTGGATCGAGCTGGGCGGCTGCGGCATGGTCAACCCGCGGGTGCTCACCGCCTGCGGCGTGGACCCGGAGAAGTACAGCGGCTTCGCCTTCGGGTTCGGCATCGAGCGGATGCTGATGTTCCGCCACAACGTCGAGGACATGCGAGACATGGTCGAGGGTGACGTCCGGTTCACCCGGCCGTTCGGGATGGAGATCTGATGCGGGTCCCGCTTTCTTGGCTGCGGGAGTACGTCGACCTGCCGGCGACTCAGACCGGGCGTGACGTCCAGGCCAAGCTCATTTCGGCAGGCCTCGAGGTGGAGACCGTCGAGCAGCTCGGCGACGGCCTCAAGGGCCCCCTGGTCGTCGGCCGGGTGCTGACCATCGAGGAGCTGGAGGGCTTCAAGAAGCCGATCCGCTTCTGCACGGTCGACGTCGGCACCGCCAACGGCACCGGTGAGCCCCAGGAGATCGTCTGCGGCGCCCGCAACTTCGCCGTCGGCGACAAGGTCGTGGTCGTGCTCCCGGGCGCGGTGCTGCCCGGCGACTTCGCCATCGCCGCACGCAAGACGTACGGCAAGACCTCCCACGGCATGATCTGCTCCAGCGGGGAGCTGGGCATGGGCGACGACGGCACCCACGGCATCATCGTGCTGCCGCCGGAGACCGAGGTCGGCAAGGACGCCATCGAGCTGCTCGAACTGGTCGACGAGGTCCTGGACATCGCCGTCACCGCCAACCGCGGCGACTGCCTGTCCATCCGCGGCGTGGCCCGCGAGACCGCCATCGCCTACGGCCTGCCGCTGCGCGACCCGGCCCTCCTCGACGTGCCCGGCCCGAACGCCTTCGGCTACCCGGTCCAGGTCTCCGACCCGCTCGGCTGCGACCGCTTCACGGCGCGCACCGTCACCGGGCTGAGCCCCGAGGCCCGCTCCCCGATCTGGCTGCAGCGCCGCCTGCAGAAGGTCGGCATGCGCCCGATCTCGCTCGCCGTCGACGTCACCAACTACGTGATGATGGAGCTCGGCCAGCCCCTGCACGCCTACGACCGCTCCCTGGTCCAGGGCACCATCGGCGTCCGCCGCGCCGCCGAGGGCGAGAAGATCGTCACCCTCGACGGCACCGAGCGGAAGCTGCACGCCGAGGACCTGGTCATCACCGACGACCGCGGCCCGATCGGCCTCGCGGGCGTCATGGGCGGCGCCAACACCGAGATCGCCGACCACGACGACGTGGAGAACTCCACGACCGACGTGGTGATCGAGGCGGCGCACTTCGACGCCGTCGCCATCGCGCGCACCGCCCGCCGGCACAAGCTGTCCTCCGAGGCCTCCCGCCGCTTCGAGCGCGGCGTCGACCCGCAGGCCGCGGCCGCCGCCGCGCAGCGCACGGTCGACCTGCTGGTGCTGCTCGCCGGCGGCACCGCCGAGGCCGGTGTCACCGAGGTCATCGCGCCGTCCGCGCCGCACACCATCACCGTCGCGGCGAACCACCCCGACCGGGTCGCGGGTGTCGAGTACGGCCGGGAGACCGTCGTCCGCCGCCTCCAGGAGGTCGGCTGCGACGTCTACGGGCAGGACGAGCTGCTCGTCACCGTCCCGTCCTGGCGGCCCGACCTCCTCGAACAGAACGACCTGGCCGAAGAGGTCATCCGCCTGGAGGGCTACGAGAACCTGCCCTCCACGCTGCCCAAGCCGCCGTCCGGCCGTGGCCTCACCCACCGCCAGCGCCTGCACCGCCGCGTCGGCCGCGCGCTGGCCGGGGCCGGTTACGTGGAGGCGCCGAACTACCCGTTCGTCGGCGAGCAGGTCTTCGACCAGCTCGGTCTGGCCGCCGACGACCCGGCCCGCCGCGTCGTCAGGCTGACCAACCCGCTCAACGACGAGGAGCCCGCGCTCCGCACCTCGCTGCTGCCGGGCCTGCTCGGCGCGCTGCGCCGCAACGACGGGCGGGGCACGCACGACCTGGCGCTGTTCGAGACCGGCCTGGTCTTCCTCCCGCGTGCGGAGCAGGGCGTCGCCGGTCACCTGCCGGTCGACCGCCGTCCGACCGACGCGGAACTCGCCGCGCTCGACGCCGTGCTGCCCGAGCAGCCGCGCCACGTCGCCGTCGTCCTCGCGGGCGCCCGCGAGCAGGCCGGCTGGTGGGGCAAGGACCGTCCGGCCGACTGGGCCGACGCGGTCCAGGCCGCGCGGGCCGTCGCCGCCGAGGCGGGCGCCGAACTGATCGTCCGGTCCGGCCAGTACGGGCCGTGGCACCCCGGCCGGTGCGCCGAGCTGGTGGTCGTCGCCGACGGCACCGAGCAGGTCGTGGGCCACGCCGGTGAGCTCCACCCGCGCGTCGTCAAGGCGCTGGGGCTGCCGGCGCGCACGAGCGCGATGGAGCTGAACCTGGACGCCCTTGAACAGGTCGGCGACGGCACCCCGCAGGCGCCGAGCATCTCGACGTTCCCGGTGGCCACCCAGGATGTCGCCCTCGTGGTGGACAAGCCGGTGCCGGCGGCGGAGGTCGAGGCGGCGCTGCGTGCGGGGGCCGGTGAACTCCTCGAGGCCATCCGGCTGTTCGACGTGTACGAGAATGCCGCGCAGCTCGGCGAGGACAAGAAGTCGCTGGCGTATGCCTTGCGGTTCCGGGCCGGTGATCGGACGTTGACCGTCGAAGAGGCGTCGGCTGCCCGCGACGCGGCTGTCGCCCTTGCCGGGGAGCGTACGGGAGCGGTGCTGCGCGGCTAGGCGTCGTGGGGCTGCGCGTTTCGGCCGGGTGCGGGTTTCGTCCTGGCTGGTCGCGCCCGCGCGGCGGAGCCGCTGATGTCATCGCCCCGCGCCCCTTTCGGGGCGCCTGACCGCGGGTGTCTTGAGATGGATCACTCATTTGGGTGAGATCCAACCCGGACATGGCCCTATCGGGGCATCCCGTCGACAGAATCGGACCGGCCTCTAGGGGTCGGTCCGTCTGTTCTGTCAGGGCCTATATGGGGGCCATAGGCATGATCCGCATCAAGGCTGGGGTTCCCCGCAGCAGGCGGCCCCGGACGAACTCACGGCCAACGCGCCGTGCCCTCGCCCTGGGGCTGCCCACGGTGTGGGGCGCCGTCGCGGTCGGCTACAGATTCGGCTGCCCGCTGGCCGAGCAGAACGGGCTCGGCGCGCGGATCGTCACCAGCGCCGTGTTCTTCGCGGTCGGCACCGGGCTGATGATCCATGTCCGCCGGGCCCTGCTCCGGGAGTTGCGGCAGGCCCGCATGGTCGCCGGCGCCGCGCAGAGCGTGCTGCTGCGGCCGCCGCCGCCCCGGCTCGCCGGGCTGCACGTCGCCGCCGCCCAGCTCTCCGCCGACCGGGGCGCCAGCATCGGCGGCGATCTCTACGAGGCCGTCGCCACCGAGCACGGCGTACGGGTCGTGATGGGCGACGTACGCGGGCACGGGCTGTCGGCGATCGGTACCGTCGCAGCCGTCCTCGGCAGCTTCCGCGAGGCCGCCCACGACGAACCCGAACTGGGCCGCGTCCTCGGCCGCCTGGACCGCGCCCTCGCCAGGCACCTGCGAGAACGAGCCAGGGCGGAACACCCGTCCAGCGGCCAGGACCCGGACGGCCCGGTCGCCGAGGAGTTCGTGACACTGCTGCTCCTGGAGATCGCCGGAGACGGTGAGCTCAGAGCCCTCAACTGCGGCCATCCATGGCCGTACCTGATCAGTGGGTCCAGGGTCGAGGTGCTGTCGCGGGCAGAACCGCTGCCGCCGCTCGGACCGTTCCCGCTGCCGTCGGACCTGACTGCCACGCCCTGTGGCCATCTGCTCGCCGACGAGTCCCTGGTCCTGTACACGGACGGTGCCGAAGACGCCCGAGACGCCCGAGGCCGCTTCTTCTCCCTGCCGGAAGCCCTGGCGGACGCGGTGCGAAGCCGTCCCGTCTCCCCCCAGACCATCCTCCGCACGGTCTTCACCGCCCTGCTCCACCACACAGCGGGCCGCCCGACCGACGACATCGCCCTCCTGGTGCTTCGCAACGAACGCCAGCACCAACGCCCCTTCCTGGGGGCGCGAGCAACCACAACGCACCGGCAGCCGACGAACTACCTCTAACGGCCCCCTCTTTTGGTCGTCGGCCAAGCCGACAGCCAGGCCACCGCACTGTACGAGGGGGAGCCGGCGGCCCGGCCGGCCTCTTGCGAGGCAGTTAAGTCAACCGGCCCGACACTCTCCGCGACAGTGCGCGCACACTGAGGATTCGCGCACTTCGTTCACACCCCGTGTGAACCCACCCGCACTACGCTGACGGCACCAGGCCACTCGGGGGGCATCCATGCAGCCCAACTCTCTGCTCGACGCGATCCTGGACGAGGCGGGGATCTCGCACGCCGGGCTCGCCGCCCACGTCAACCAGGCGGGCCGGGCCCGTGGACTCTCGCTGCGCTACGAACACACCGCCGTCGCCCGGTGGCTGAAGGGCCAGCGGCCGCGCGGCCAGGTGCCGGACCTGATCTGCGAGGTGCTCGCCGTCCGGCTGCACCGGCCGGTCACCCTCGACGACATCGGACTCGGCGTCCCCGGCGAGCCCGGCGTCCCGCACGCCACCTCGCTCTCGGGCTTCGTCGAGCGGGCCACCGCGCTGTGGCGTTCCGACGAACAGCAGCGCCCGCACATACTCGGCGCCCCCGCCGTCACCGGCACGCCCGCCGTGATGCCGGTGTGGGAGTGGGAGAACCCCCCGGAGGACGTCGACGTCTCGCGGGGCGGCCGGCACCGGGTCACCCCGGCCGACCTGGCGATGCTGCGTGCCGCCCGGGCGCACTACGAGCAGATGTACCGCAAGGCCGGCGGCATGGCCACCCGCACCCGGATCGTCGGCTTCCTCAACGCCGAGGCGGCGCCGCTGCTGCGCGGCAGCTACACGGATGCCACGGGCCGTCAACTGCACCGCGCGACCGGCGGGCTGGTGGCGATCGCCGGTATCTGCGCGTACGACTCCGACGCGCACGGGCTCGCCCAGCGCTACTTCCACCAGGCGCTGCGGCTGGCAAAGGCCAGCGGGGACCGGGGACTCGGCGCCTACGTCATCGCGCTGCTCGTCAACCAGGCGCTGTTCATGCGGGAGTTCCGGCAGGCCGTCGCCTTCGCGGAGGCCGCGCTGCGCACCGCGGGCAAGCACATCACCCCCGCCCTCGCCTCGGACCTCTACGCGATGCAGGCCAAGGCGTACGCCCACCTCGGCGACGGCACGAGCGCGTTGTCCTGCATCCGGCGGGCCGAGACGGCCGCCGAACGCATCCGGCGGGGCCACGAACCCGATGAGACCGGCTATGTCCAGCCCGGCCTGGTCAACGTACAGGTGGCCGAGGCGCTGCTCAGCCTCGGCGAGCTCGCCGCCGCCCGGGAGCATGCCGCGGCCGCCGTCGACAACCCGGCCCATGACCGGGGGCGGGTGCACCGGCTCGCCATGCTCAGCACCATCGAACTGCGTCAGGGAAACGCGGACAACGCGGTGGCCACGGCCGTGCAGATGGCCGAGCAGGCCCGCGGAATGGAGTCCCAGCGCCTGCGCGACAGACTCCGCGCGGTACGCGAGCACCTCGTGCGCAGCGGCGGTTCCGGAACCGCCGAGGCCGCCGAACTGATCGACGGCGCACTGCGCGTACCGCTCTAGGCGCGGTAGGCCTTCAGAGCCGCTGCTGCGATATTGCCACTTACTCGGCGGAAGGTGGCAGAACCGTGCAGTGGACGAAACAGAACGAACAAACTGTGTATGAAAACCGCTGGTTCAGCGTCAATCTCGCAGATGTCGAGCTGCCGGACGGCCGGCACCTCGACCACTTCCTGATACGGCTGCGGCCCGTGGCCGTGGCGACGGTGGTCAACGAGGCGGGCGAGGTCCTCCTCCTGTGGCGCCACCGTTTCATCACCGACAGCTGGGGCTGGGAACTCGCGGCGGGAGTCGTCGAGGACGGCGAGGACATCGCCGTCGCGGCCGCCAGGGAACTGGAGGAGGAAACCGGCTGGCGGCCGGGGACCCTGCACCATCTCATGACCGTGGAGCCGTCCAACGGCCTCACCGACGCCCGGCACCACATCTACTGGTCCGACGAGGGCGAGTACGTCGGACACCCCGTGGACGACTTCGAATCGGACCGCCGGGAGTGGGTCCCCCTCAAGCTCGTCCCGGACATGATCGCCCGCGGGGAGGTCCCGGCCGCCAACATGGCGGCCGCGTTACTCCTGTTGCACCACATGAGGCTCACCGACGACTAGGGCAGACCCTAGTGGGCCAGCGCCTGCCAGACCGTGACGACTAGGGCGCCCAGTGCGGTGAGCGCGGCGAGGGAGGGCAGGGGCCAGCGGGCGTGTTCCAGCGAGGCCAGGCGGGTGTTGAGCTCGTCCAGTTCCTTGGCGGTTTCCTTGGTCCGGTGGCTGAGCAGGTTCAGTCCTCCCTCGACCTGGGCGTAGGCCACATCGAGGCGACGACGTAACTCTGCGAGTTCTCCTTGGACCACGGGATGCTCTGGTTCGGCGGTCACGGGTCCACTCCTTTGCGTGATCGAGGGTGTAGTTCCGCATCCCTTTGCATGCGCATGAAGAGTGAACTCGCCTGGTGAGCGCGTGGGGAGAGTGTGCGACGGGCATATGCGTGCCCGTGGCGCACACGGAGTGTGAAACACACGGGCCCGGCACCGAAACCGGTGCCGGGCCCGCGGAGCATCGCTCCCTGTAGTCAGCGGGGTGTGATCAGCTGTACGTGTAGAAGCCCGAGCCGGTCTTCCGGCCCAGCCGGCCCGCCTCGACCATGCGCTGGAGCAGCGGGGGAGCGGCGTACAGGGGCTCCTTGTACTCGGCGTACATGCTGTTCGCGATGGAGACGATGGTGTCCAGGCCGATCAGGTCGGACAGCTTCAGCGGGCCCATCGGGTGGGCGCAGCCCATCTCCATGCCGTTGTCGATGTCCTCGCGGCTCGCGATGCCGGACTCGAACATCCGGATGGACGAGAGCAGGTACGGCACCAGCAGCGCGTTGACCACGAAGCCGGAGCGGTCCTGGGCGCGGATCGCATGCTTGCCGAGCACCTTCTCGGCGAACATCTGGGCGCGGCTGAGGGTGCCCTCGGAGGTGGTGAGCGCGGGGATCAGCTCGACCAGCTTCTGCACCGGGGCCGGGTTGAAGAAGTGGATGCCGACCACGTGGTCGGGGCGGGAGGTGGCGACCGCCAGCTTGACCAGCGGGATCGAGGAGGTGTTGGAGGCCAGGATCGCGTCCGGGCGGGTCACCACCTGGTCGAGCACCTGGAAGATCTCCGTCTTCACCTGCTCGTTCTCCACGACGGCCTCGATCACCAGGTCGCGGTCGGCGAACTCGCCGAGGTCCGTGGTGAAGCTCAGCCGGGCCAGCGTGGCGTCCCGCTCCTCCTCGCTGATCTTGCCGCGCTCGGCGGCCTTGGTCAGCGAGTTGTACAGCCGGGTGCGGCCGATCTCCAGGGCCTCGCCGGTGGTCTCGGCGACCCGCACGTCCAGACCGGCGCGGGCGGCGACCTCGGCGATGCCCGC
Organism: Streptomyces sp. NPDC054770; assembly: GCF_053611985.1. Taxonomy (NCBI): domain Bacteria; kingdom Bacillati; phylum Actinomycetota; class Actinomycetes; order Kitasatosporales; family Streptomycetaceae; genus Streptomyces; species Streptomyces sp. NPDC054770. The sequence goes on along the minus strand of NZ_JBSHBL010000095.1, from coordinate 22,876 downwards.
TCCCATCTGGCCGCAGCCCACGACTCCGACCTTCTCGATGTCGGTCACATCGTCCCCTTCGCTGATCTACGGGCGGCCCGCAGGCCTCCGGATCCGGCGCCTGCTCCGTTCGTGCACGTTACCCGTAAGTATCGATGATCGATCGTCCGGGTGGGGGCATCCTGTGCCGCGGAGGCGATCCGTGACCGCACGGATCCGGAGAGTGAGAGGGTCTTACGATGGCACGAGTCTCTCGCAGGGCGTTCGCGCTGGCGGCGGTGTCCCTGCTGGCGTCGGCGGCACCGGGCGCGTCGGCGGCACCGGGCACGGCCGCGCCGTCGGGACGGCCCCGCCGGGCCGCCGCCGAGATGCGCGGCATGTGGCTGGCGACCGTCTCCAACCGTGACTGGCCCTCCCGCACCGGACTGTCGGCTTCCGCCCAGCGCAAGGAGCTGACCGCCCTCCTCGACAAGGCGGCCCACTACCGCCTCAACGCCGTGATGTTCCAGGTGCGCCCCACCGCCGACGCGTTCTGGCCCTCGCCGTACGAGCCCTGGTCCCAGTACCTCACCGGCACCCAGGGCAAGGACCCCGGCTGGGACCCGCTGGGCACCGCCGTCCAGGAGGCACACGCCCGGGGACTGCAACTGCACGCCTGGTTCAACCCGTACCGGATCGCCAACCACACCGATCCGGGCAAGCTGACCGCCTCGCACCCGGCCCGCAAACACCCGGACTGGGTGGTGCCCTACGGCGGCAAGCTCTACTACAACCCCGGCCTCCCGGCCGTCCGCGCCTTCGTGGAGCAGGCGATCCTCGACGCGGTCGCCAAGTACCCCGTGGACGCGGTCCACTTCGACGACTACTTCTACCCGTACCCGGTGGCCGGCCAGACCTTCGACGACGACGAGGCGTACGACACCCACGGCGGCGACTTCTCGTCGCGGGCGGCCTGGCGGCGGGACAACATCGACAGGCTGGTGACCGAGATCGCCGACGGGGTGAAGAAGCTGCGGCCCGGCACCCGGTTCGGGATCAGCCCGTTCGCGGTGTGGCGAAACGCCGCCACCGACTCCCGGGGGTCGGACACCAAGGCGGGCGTCGAGACGTACGACGACCTCTACGCGGACACCCGGAAGTGGGTGCAGAAGAACTGGATCGACTACATCGTCCCGCAGGTGTACTGGCAGATCGGCAACTCCGCCGCGGACTACGCCAAGGTCGTCGACTGGTGGGCCGGCGTGGCCAAGGGGTCCGGAACCCGGCTCTACATCGGCGAGGCGCTCTACCAGGCGGGCGCCGCGGGCGCCCCCTCGGCCTGGCAGGACCCGGCCGAGCTGTCCCGCCATCTCACCCTGGCCGACAAGTACCCGCAGGTAGGCGGGCATGTCTACTTCGCGGCCAAGGACGTCGCCGCCGACCGGATCGGCGCGCTCTCCCGGGTGGTCGCCGACCACTACCCGCAGCCGGCGACCCCACCGAGCTGACCTGCGAAGTCCGCCGCGGTCGGCAGCGCCCCGCAAGGGGCGCGGGGAACTGCGCGACCAGCCACGACGGCGCTGCAGTCGACCAACAGCAGACGCACATCGCGGCGCCTCCAGCGGAGCGCCTAGCGCTGTTCGTGGATCTCCCGGTGCCTGACCTGGCAGTCGGGACCGGGGGACATGATGGCCTCGTGGCCGTCCTCGAAGCGGACCCGGTAGGGCGGGGTGCCCTCGGGACCGAGTACCTGGACGATTTCCGAGACCTGGTCGTGCTGTCCGACCACCCTGCCGTGCTGGACAAGCTGGTCGCCCTCGGATGCACGCATCTCCAGGGCCTCCTCACGATCGCGATCGTTGGGTGACGGCGATGCACACGAGCACGGCGGCGGCCGTGAGTGGGGCGGCCGCGGTGAGGTGCTCGCCCAGCAGCAGCACCGACCACACCAGTGTGAGCAGCGGCTGGGCCAACTGCAACTGGCTGGCCTTCGGAATGCCGACGGCCGCCATGCCCCGGTACCAGACCACCAGACCGAGGAACTGCGAACCCGCCGCCACCCACAGCACGCCGGCCACCCCGTGCGCGTTCCAGACGACCGGCTCGTACGACAGCGCGACCACCGCGGCCGGCACGGTCAGCGGCAGACAGAACACCAGCGCCCAGCCGATGACCTGCCAGCCCGGCATGATCCGGGCCAGCCGGCCGCCCTCGGTGTAGCCGGCCGCGCACACCACCAGGGCCGCGAACAGGTAGCCGTCGGCGGTCGTGAGGGCCCCGCCGCTCTGCGCGATCGTGAACGTCAGCACGGCCGCCGCACCCGCCAGGGCCGCCGCCCAGAAGGTGCGGGAGGGGCGGATGCCCATGCGCAGGGCCGAGAAGAGGGCGGTGGTCAGCGGGAGCAGGCCGACCACGACGGCCGCGTGCGAGGTGGTCGAGGTCTCCAGGGCGAGCGTGGTCAGCATCGGGAAGCCGAGGACGACCCCGGCCGCGACGACCGCCAGCCCCGCCCAGTGCCGGCGCTCGGGCAGTCGTACCCGCAGGAACAGCAGGCAGCCGCCCGCCATGGCCGCCGCGAGCACACTGCGCACCGCCACCAGCGCCCACGGCCCGAAGCCCTCCAGGCCCCAGGCCGTGGCCGGGAAGGTGAGGGAGAAGGCGACGACACCGAGCGCGGCCTGGAGGGTGCCGAGCCGCTGGGAGGAGCGGGCGGTCTCGGGGGCGCCGGCGGGAGCGGCCGGGGCGTCGGCCGGGGGTGTGTTGACCGCTATCGAAGTCGGGCTAGTAGCGCTACTCTGTGCTCTCATGCAAGAGCGTAGCAGTGTGCTGGAACTGGCGGAACAGCTGCGACGGGACCTCGACCGCTACTCGCCAGGTGGAAAGCTCCCGTCGAGCCGGGCCCTCGTCGAGCGGTTCCGGGTGAGCCCGGTGACCGTCTCCCGGGCACTGGCCCAGCTGGTCGCGGAGGGCCTGGTCGTCACCCGGCCCGGTGCCGGCGCCTTCAAGGCCCCGCCGCGCACCGCGGCCGAGCCCGCCGGGGACACCTCCTGGCAGGAGGTGGCGCTCAGCGCCGACGGCGCCCTCGACGTGGTCCCGCGCACCGTCGACGCCTCGGGGGTCACGGTCTGCCTCGCCGCCCCGCCGCCCGGCGTGCTGGAACTCAGCGGCGGCTACCTGCACGCCTCCCTGGAGCCCGAGCGCGCGCTGGCGGCGGCACTGGCGCGGGCCGGCCGCCGCCCCGGCGCCTGGGGCCGGCCGCCGCTCGAAGGGCTTCCCGAACTGCGCGAGTGGTTCGCGCGGGACATCGGCGGTGCGGTCACCGCGGCCGAGGTGCTGATCGCGTCCGGCGGCCAGTCCGCCCTGGCCACCGCCCTGCGCGCACTCGCCCCGCCCGGCGCCCCGGTCCTGGTCGAATCGCCCACCTACCCCGGCATGCTCGCCATCGCCCGCGCCGCCGGCCTCCGCCCGGTCCCGGTCCCCGTCGACCCCGACGGCGTGAAACCCGCCCTCCTCGCCGACGCCTTCCGGGCCACCGGCGCCCGGGTCTTCGTCTGCCAGCCCCTCTTCCAGAACCCGACCGGCGCCGTCCTCGCCCCCGACCGCCGTGCCGAGGTGCTGCGCATCGCCCGCGCGGCCGGCGCCTTCGTGATCGAGGACGACTTCGTACGACGCCTGGTGCACGCGGACGCGGGCCCGCTGCCCCGCCCGCTCGCCGCCGACGACCCCGACGGAGTGGTCGTCCACGTCGGCTCGCTCACCAAGGCCACCTCGCCGAGCTTCCGGGTGGCCGCCCTGGCCGCCCGCGGCCCGGTCCTGGAACGCCTGCGCGCCATCCAGATCGTCGACACCTTCTTCGTCCCCCGCCCGCTCCAGGAGGCCGCCCTCGAACTCGTCGGCTCCCCGGCCTGGCCCCGCCACCTGCGCAACCTCGCCGCCGAGCTGAAGACCCGCCGCGACGCCCTGACCGGCGCCCTCGCCCACCACGTCCCCGAACTCGCCCTCCCGCACATCCCGTCCGGCGGTTACCACCTCTGGCCGCGCCTCCCCGACGGCACCGACGACGCGACCCTGACCGCCGCCGCCCTCCGCGCGGGCGTCGCCATCACCCCGGGCCGCCCGTACTTCAGCGCCGAGGCCCCGGCCGCCCATGTCCGCCTGAGCTTCGCCGCGGTCGCCGGGACGGGGGAGATCCTGGAGGGGGTACGACGGCTGCGGGCCGCCTGCGACGAGGTGCTGCGTCCCAGGTCCTGAAATCCGATCGACGCCGGGGCGCCCGACCGGTGAGGATCCCCGCATGAGCGACACACCAGGCCTCCCCGAGGGCTACGAGTTCTCCGCCGACACCGACCGCGTGGACGTCCACCGCGTCCACCGCTGGCTGTCGACCGACGCCTACTGGGCGACCGGCCGCCCGCGGGAGCAGCAGGAGCGCGCGATGGCGGGCTCGCTCAACTTCGGGGTCTACGACGCCGTCACCGGGGAGCAGGTGGCGTACGCGCGCGTGGTCACCGACCACGCGCTGTTCGCCTGGCTCTGCGACGTCTACGTCGACCCGTCGGTGCGCGGCAAGGGCGTCGGCACGGCGATGGTCGGCGCGGTCCGCGAGCACCTGCGGCCGTCCGGCGTGCGGCGCGTACTGCTGGCCACCCACGACGCCCACGGGGTCTACGAGAAGCTCGGATTTGCCCCGCTCGAACACCCGGACCAGTGGATGGCGCTCTACTACCCGTTGCCCGAGTGACATTACGGCCGACTTGTCGGACACCTCCTGACCTCTCGGTAACATTTCCTCCACGTCCGACAACTCACCGCCCGATCGCCCTTGACCTGCGCACATGCGCGTCACACCATCGCCGCATGCCACTTCGGGTCACGTTCGTCGCAGCCGCACGCAGTTCGCCGCTGCTGGCGGAGCGTTTCGAGGACGACCGCCCGCTGGACACGGCGGGCTGGGACGAGGTGCAGCGCGCAGCCGGTGAGCTGGTGCCCCTGGCCGCGGCCGAGCTGCGCTACTGCTCGCCCACCCCGCGCAGTCGCGCGACCGGTGACGCCCTGGGCTATGCCCCGCTGGTCCAGCTCGCCCTGCGCGACTGCGACATGGGCCGCTGGCGCGGGCTGACGCTGGGCGAGGCGATGGCCAGGGAGCCGGCCCAGGTGGACGCCTGGCTCACGGACCCGCGGGCCACCCCGCACGGCGGCGAGTCACTGCTCGCGTTCATCTCCCGGGTCGGCGGCTGGCTCGACACCCGCCCCGTGGACGACGGCGGCCGGATCGTCGCCGTCGCCGAGCCCTCGGTGATCCGGGCCGCCCTCGTCTACGCCCTCAAGGCGCCGCCCTCGACCTACTGGAACATCGACGTGCGCCCGCTCTCGACCACCACGGTGACGGGGCGGGGCGGCCGCTGGAACCTGCGCTTCGAGACGGCGTCGGCTCAGGCTTCGCGTACGTAGCGCTCCGCTGGGAGGGGCCGTTATGGGTCGTCGGTTGGCTGCGGCGCCGTTGTGGCTGGGTGCGCAGTTCCCCGCGCCCCTTCGGGGCGCTCCTCGCGCACGTAGTCGGTCGTCAGAAGCAGGTCCTTCGCCGGGCCGGCCACCCGCCACACCGTGCGCCAGTGGTCGGCGTCGTGGACCGTGAACTCGCCCCGGTAGAGGTCGGCCGAGCAGGGGTGGTCGGCGACGTACCGGCCCGATGCCAGGTCCAGGTCGTGGAAGGGGCGGTCGTCGGCGAAGCGCACGTCCGCCGTGCCGGGGCGTGGGCCGGGCAGGAAGCGCAGGGTGCGTTCGGCGGGGCGGGCCACGCCCTGCCAGGTGAACGTGCCCGACTCCTCGTGCAGCAGGCCGCCGCCGTCCAGCGGCCGGAACACGGTGGCCCCCTCGAAGCGGCCCTCGTCCCCGCTCGCCAGATCCCGCACGGTCCGGTCCACCAGCCACCGCCCGGCCAGATGGGCCAGCACGTCCGCCACCGGCCAGAACTCACCCACGGTCGTCCCTTCGTCGGCCCACAACCCTACGCCGCCCCAGCCCTCGGCCGAGGCGCCCGCAGGGTCCTGCCCCATTGACGCGCTCATGACCCTTTACCTATCTTGCCGTTCGAAGTGCTGACCGTTGTCCGATATTTCGAATGACGTAAATCTCCTCACGAGCCGCGGAGTATCCATGTCACGCACCACGCGCACCCGGCTGAGACTCGGCCTTGGGGCAAGCGCTTTCCTCCTTGCCGCCGGTCTTCTCCCGGCCCCCGCCCACGCCGAGGACGTCACCGACTACGCGATCACCGTCGACCCGGCCGGCCAGGGCGCCAGGATCGACAGGACGATGTACGGCGTCTTCTTCGAGGACATCAACCGAGCCGCCGACGGCGGTCTGTACGCGGAGCTGGTCCAGAACCGGTCCTTCGAGTACACGACCGACGACAACAAGTCGTACACCCCGCTCACCGCCTGGACGGTCACCGGTGGTGCCCAGGTCGTGAACGACGACGGCCGGCTGAACGCCCGCAACCGCAACTACCTGTCCCTGTCCGCCGGTTCGGCCGTCACCAACTCCGGTTACAACACCGGCATCCGCGTCGAGGACGGCAAGAAGTACGACTTCTCGGTCTGGGCCCGCGCCGCGGGCCGTACGGCACTGACCGTCTCGTTGCAGGACACCGGCGGCGCCCTGGCCACCGCCCGCCAGGTGGCCGTGAAGAAGGACGGCTGGGCCCGGTACAAGGCGACCTTCACCGCCACCCGGACCAGCTCCGACGGTCGCCTCACCGTGGCCACGGCCGGCGCCGCCGCGCTCGACATGGTCTCCCTCTTCCCGCGCGACACCTACAAGCACGAGCCCAACGGCCTGCGCGAGGACCTCGCCGAGAAGATCGCCGCCCTGCACCCGGGCTTCGTCCGCTTCCCCGGCGGCTGCCTGGTCAACACCGGCTCGATGCAGGACTACAGCGAGGCCTCCGGCTACCAGCGCAAGCGGTCCTACCAGTGGAAGGACACCGTCGGCCCGGTCGAGACCCGCGCCACCAACGCCAACTTCTGGGGATACAACCAGAGTTACGGCCTCGGCTACTACGAGTACTTCCGCTTCGCCGAGGACATCGGCGCCATGCCGCTGCCCGTCGTGCCGGCCCTCGTCACCGGCTGCGGCCAGAACCAGGCGGTCGACGACGACGCGCTGCTCAAGCGGCACATCCAGGACACCCTCGACCTCGTGGAGTTCGCCAACGGTCCGGTGACCTCGAAGTGGGGCGAGCTGCGCGCGCGGATGGGCCACCCCAAGCCCTTCCGCCTCACCCACATCGAGGTCGGCAACGAGGAGAACCTGCCCGCCGCGTTCTTCGCCCGCTTCACGCAGTTCCGGGCCGCCATCCAGGCGAAGTACCCCTACATGCAGGTGATCTCCAACTCCGGCCCGGACGACTCCGGTACGACCTTCGACACGGCCTGGCAGCTCAACAAGGACGCCAAGGTCGACATGGTCGACGAGCACTACTACAACAGCCCGCAGTGGTTCCTGCAGAACAACGACCGCTACGACTCCTATGACCGCAGCGGCCCGAAGGTCTTCGTCGGCGAGTACGCCTCCGGCGGCAACACCTTCAAGAACGGCCTCGCCGAGGCCGCCTACATGACCGGCCTCGAACGCAACGCGGACGTCGTCGAACTGGCCTCCTACGCCCCGCTGTTCGCCAACGAGGACTACGTCCAGTGGAGCCCGGACATGGTGTGGTTCAACAACCACGCCTCCTGGGGCTCGGCGAACTACGAGGTCCAGAAACTGTTCATGAACAACGTCGGCGACCGGGTGGTGCCCTCCACGGCCACCGGCACCCCCTCCCTGCTCGCCCCCATCACCGGCGCCGTCGGCCTGTCCACCTGGAACACCAGCGCCGCCTACGACGACGTCAAGGTGACCGGCGCCGACGGGAACACCCTGCTCACCGACGACTTCTCCGGTGACGCCGCCCAGTGGACGCACACCGGCGGCGGCAGCTGGGCGGTCCAGGACGGGCAGTACGTCGAGACCTCCGACACCGCCGAGAACACCATGGTCCAGGCCGGCGACCCGTCCTGGCACGACTACGACCTGCATGTGAAGGCCGTCAAGAAGTCCGGCAAGGAGGGCTTCCTCGTCGCCTTCGGCGTCAAGGACACCGGCAACTACTACTGGTGGAACATCGGCGGCTGGAACAACACCCAGACCGCGGTCGAACAGGCCGTCGACGGCGGCAAGTCGACGCTGATCGCCAAGCCCGGGTCGGTCGACACCGGCCGCGCCTACGACGTCGACATCAAGGTGCGCGGCCGGCAGGTCACCCTCTCCCTCGACGGCCAGGAGTGGGGCAGCTTCACCGACGACAAGCCGGCCGAGCCGTTCCGCCAGGTCGTCACCGAGGACAAGAAGACCGGCGACCTGATCGTCAAGGTCGTCAACGCCCAGTCCGCGGCGGCCCGTACGGCCCTCGACCTCGGCGGCGCCAGGGTGGCCGGGAAGGCCAAGGTGACCACGCTGGCGGCGGCGCCCGGCGCGGTGAACACCGAGACGTCCACCGCGGTCGCCCCGGTCACGTCCACCTTCACCGGGGTCGCCGACCGGTTCACCTACACCTTCCCGGCGAACTCGATCACCTTCCTGCGGATCAGGCAGAAGTAGCGTCCGGCGCGGGCTGCTCGCCGACCGGCAGCAGCCCGCGCTCCGCGAAGACCTTCTTGGCGACGAAGGTCGCGTTGAGCGCCTTGGGGAAGCCGCAGTACCCGGCCGCGTGCAGCAGGGCCTCGACGATCTGCTCCGGGGCGAGGCCCACGTTGAGAGCCGCGTTGATGTGCACCTCCAGCTGGGGCTCGCAGCCGCCCAGCGCGGTCAGCATGCCCAGGGTCACCAACTGCCGGTCCCTGGGCACCAGTTGGGGGCGGCTGTAGATCTCGCCGAAGCCCCACGCGACGATCTGGTGGCCCAGCTCGGGGCTGATGTCGGAGAGCGAGTCGATGACCCGCTGCCCGGCTTCGCCGTCGACCGCCCTCAGGACCTCCAGACCGTGGGCGAAACGCTCTTCGCGGGTGCTGTTCTCGCTCATGCCGGCTCTTCCATTCTCCTCGGGAGGGGCTGTTCGCAGCCCCGACAGGAACGCTAGGAGCTGGAGTGCGCTCAAGGTCAAGCCGGTTTCGCGGTCACCCCAGTGCGCGCAGTGCGGCGATCCGTTCGGCCAGGTAGCTCCGGGTCCAGTCGGCATGGTTCCCGTCGTAGCCGCGGGGGCCGCACTCCACGACGAGGATCAGGCCCAGGTAGAGGGAGTACAGGGCGAGGCGATGGCGCAGGGCGGGGGAGAAGTCGAGGCTGCCGCCCGCGGCTCGGTACCCGGCCACCAGGTCGCTGTCCGGGCCGATGTCCCCGCCGAACTCCAGGGAGACCAGTTCGGCGGCCGGGTCGCCCCAGAAGGCCCGTTCGTGGTCGATGAGTCCGGTGATCCGGGGGTCGCCCGCGCGGTCGTCGACGAAGATGTTGCCCGGCCAGAGGTCGAAGTGGACGAGCCTGGGCTCGGTGACCTGGTCGAGTGCCTGGCCGCCCTCGGCCACCAGGGTCCGTATCCCGGCGGCGGGCACCCCGAGGTCGGAGTCCCAGCGGTCCGCGTCCTGCAGCAGGGCGTCCACCATGGCCGTGAAGGCGGTGCGCCAGTCGGCGGCGGACAGCTTCGCCTCGGGCGCCGGATAGCCGAACCGGCCGTCCTGTGAGGTCAGGGTGTGCAGCCGGGCGGTGATCGCGCCCAGCTCGCGGCGCAGTGCCGACGCGGTGGCGGGCGGGAGCTGCTCGGCCGCCTTGTCCCAGGGGGTGCCCGCCAGCACCGAGACGGCGAGGAAGTCCTCTCCCTGGTACAGCAGTTCGGGGGCCGGCACCGTGCCGTCGGCCAGATCTGCCAGGTGCCGGTAGACCAGGGCCTCGGTGCCCATGATCCCGCGCTCGTAGCGCAGCACGGGAGCCTCGGCGGGCGGCGCGAGCTTGACCACGGCCGCGCGTCCGTCGTCGAGGCGGACCAGGTAGGCGGTGTTGAACCAGCCGTCGGTCAGCTCTGTCTCCAGTCGGCATCCGACCCCCGTCGCCTCCCGGAGGAGGGCGTCCAGTCCGGCGGCGGACAACCGGCGCTTGGTCAGGCTCTGCATGCGGGGACTCGCTCTCGTCCGGCGGTGCGTGCGGTGCGGTGCGGTGTGGGAGCGCTCCCGAAGATACGGGATCCGGGTCAGCCGTGACCCCGGCTTCGGATGACCTCCGCGGCGGCGAGGAGTTCGCCGAGAACCGTCCGTACCGCCCTGCGGGCCGTGCGCTCGGGGCGGTGCAGTACGTCGATGTGGCGGTGGGCCTCGATGCCGTCGAGCGGTCTGAGGGTGACGCCGGGGTGCGGGCGGGACGTCCAGCGGGGCATCAGGGCGACTCCGCCGCCCGCCGCGACCACCTCGGCGACCACGGCGATCTCGTTGACGCGGTGGACGATGTCGACACGGTGCCCGGCCGCCGCCGCGACGGCCTCGACCGTGGCCAGGAGCGGGAAGCCGTCGTGCACGGTGATCCAGGGCTGCGCGGCGACGTCCTGCGCGGTCAGGGCGGGGCGCGCGGCCAGCGGGTGGCCGACCGGCAGGGCGATGTCGAGCGGTTCGCGCAGCAGCGGGGTGGCCGCGGCGGTCCGGGGCCAGGGCGGGGCGTGGTCCAGGCGGTGGGCCAGGACCAGGTCGTAGGCGCGGGTCAGGGGCGGGAAGTCGGCCTGGGCCACGTCCTCGTCGTGCAGGGCGAGCCGAGGGGATCCCGGCCGGCCCAGCCGTCGTAGCAGCAGGGGGAAGAACGCGGCGGCCCCGCTGTGGAAGGCCGCCAGCGACACCGTGCCGTCGGGTTCGTCGACGTACGCGTCGATGGTGTGGCGGGCCCGGGCCAGCGCCGTCTCCACGCCGATCGCCGCGTCCGCCAGGGCCTGCCCGGCCGGGGTGAGGACCAGCCGGCGGCCGGCCCGTTCGGTGAGCGGGAACGGGATCGAGCGCTGGAGCAGGCGCAGTTGCTGCGAGATCGCCGAGGGCGTCACCCGCAGCGCCTCGGCGACCGCGGTGACACTGCCCAGTTCGCCCAGCTCCCGCAGGACCCGCAGCTGCCGTTCGTCCACGACGTGAGTGTAGCTTCGCTAAAGGGTTGGTTGAGAAAGACGTCGTTTACTTCAACGTGCAGGCCATGGATCGTGAACGGCATGCCGACCACCCGCCGCATCGACGTGGTGCTCCTGGCCGTCGCCGTCGTCTGGGGTTCCAGTTACCTGACGGCGAAGACCGCCACGGACGCCCTGCCCGTCCCGATCGTCCTCTTCGTGCGCTATGCCGTCGCCGCGCTCGCGTGCGCGGCCGTGCTGCGCCGGTCCGGCGGTCTCACCCGGGACGAGAAGGCCTACGGCTGCCTGCTCGGCCTCACCCAGGCCGCCGTCCTCGTCCTGGAGACGTACGGCGTCGCCCACACGAGCGCCGGGAACGCGGGCCTGATCATCAGCCTCACCCTCGTCCTCACCCCCGTCCTGGACCGGGTCGGTCTGCCGGGCAGGTTCTTCCTCGCCGCCGGGGTGAGCATGGCGGGCGTCGGGCTGCTCGTCTCCGGCAACGGGCTGCGCGCCCCCGGAGCCGGTGACCTGCTGATGCTCGCGGCCGCCGTGGTCCGGGCGGGGCATATGGTGCTGGTCGGCCGGGTGACCGCGGGCCGGGCCCTGCGCCCCCTGCAGCTGACCGACGTGCAGTGTGCCGTCGGTGCCGCCCTGTTCCTGCTGCCCGCGGCCCCCGGGCTGCCGGCGCTGGCCCGGACCGGCACCGCCACCTGGGCCCAGCTCCTCTATCTGGCCCTCTGCTGCGGCCTGTTCGCCTTCCTCGCCCAGACCTGGGCGGTCCAGCGCACCTCGGCGACCCGGGCCGGACTGCTGCTGGGCACCGAACCGGTGTGGGCCCTGCTGGCCGGCACCGTCCTCGGCGGCGAGCGGCTCACCGGGCTCTCCGTCCTGGGGGCCGCGCTGATCGTCACGGGAACGTACTGGGGCCAGGCCGTCGAACGCACTCATCGCGGGGCCGCCCCGACGCTGGTGCCCTCGCCCTCGCAGGCGCGTTAACCTGTGAAACATTTCCCGTAAATCTTGCGTTTCCTTTGAAGTCGCGAATTCTTTCCTGAGGTGTACAGGGATTCGGAATTCGATTTATTACTTCACGAGCGTGGCACAACCATCAGGAACGTCCACCCGTCTAAGTCGGCGAAACACCGACCTGCGGGGAGTGACGCCCCCGTTTTTATCTGGGGGCCGCACAGAATGAATCGCACCACGCTCGCCGGGCGTGAACAGGGGGCGAAACCGGCCGGGCGCGAAGCGGAACGGGAAACCGGCCGCGTGAAATGGCGGAGCGCCGATCCGAGAGCGGCCGCCGCGCTGCTCGCGGCCCTTCTCACCACCGTGGTGTTCTGTGCCGCCGACGTGGTCGCCCGCAGCTACCCGTTCGGGCCCCGCACCCGCAGCGTCAACGACCTCGGCAACCAGTACGTGCCCTTCCACGCCCACCTGTGGGACCTGCTGCACGGCAGGGCCGACGGCGGCCTCCTCGTCAACTGGCAGTCCGGCTACGGCTCCAGCTTCCTGCCGGACCTCGGCACCTATGTGAGCAGTCCGTTCGCGCTCCTCGTCGCCCTCTTCCCGCGCGACGAGATCGACCTCGCGGTGTACGCGATCACGGTGCTGAAGACGGCGGTCGCCGGCGCCGCCATGGCCTGGCTGCTGATGAGCCTGCGCCGCGGCCGCTGGTGGGCGGCCGGCGTGCTGGGCGCCTCCTACGCCCTGTGCGGCTGGAGCCTCGCCCTCGCCTCCTACAACCCGATGTGGCTCGACGGCCTGATCGCGCTGCCGCTGTTCTGCCTGGTCGGCGAGTGGACCATGGCCGGCCGGCGCCCGCTGCTCGGGGTGCTGATCGTGGCGCTCGCCTGGATCGCCAACTTCTACACCGCCTACATGGCCACCCTCGGCGCCGCCCTGGTGCTGCTCCTCCGGCTGGTCCTCGCCGAACTGCCGTGGCGGCGCGTCCTGGCGGTGGCGGGCCGGGCCGCGGTGACCGTCGGACTGGGCATCGGCCTGGCCGCACCGCTGGTGATCGTCGTCTACTCCGGCACCCAACACGCCTACCCGGGCCGCGAGGGCCACTTCGCCCCGGTCGGGACCGAGGACCTGCTCGCCCGGCTGCTCCCGACCACCTACAGCTACAGCTCCCCGGCCCTCTACGTCGGCATCACCGCGCTGGTGCTCGCCCTCGCCCTGCCCTTCCACCGGAAGGTCCCGGTCCGGGTGCGGGCCGGCTGGACGGTCCTGGTGCTCGCGGTGGCCCTGTCGTTGCAGTGGGCGCCGACCAGCCTGGCCTGGCACGCCTTCGCCGTCCCGAACGGCAGCTCCTACCGGCAGGCCTTCGTGCTCTGCGCCCTGCTGGTCATCGCCGCCTGGCACGCACTCGCGTACGGGCCGCCGGACCGGCGGGCACTCGGCGCGGCCGCCGTGCTGCTGGTCCTGATCGCCGGCGCCGCGAGCCGCAGCCCCCTGACCCGGCACCACAGCCACCACACCTGGCCGGTGGTACTGCTCGCGGTCGCGGGCGCGCTCGCCGGGCTCGTGCTGCTCGGCCTCGGGAACAACAGACCGGTGCTGGCCGGCCTGGCCGTGGCGCTGCTGATCGGCGCGCAGTTCGGCGAGGCCGTCGCCACCTCCGCCGTGGCCACCGCGACGCGGCTGGGCCAGCTGGACGACTACGCGCCCTGGGGCGACCGCCAGCAGCAGGAGGCGGACGCGGTCGCGTCGGCCGACGCCTGGCCCGCGTACCGCACCGAACCCGGCCGCGACCAGACGGTCGCCAACGACCCCATGATGGTCGGCGGCCAGGGCGCCCAGTACTACAGCAGCCTCACCGCCGACGTCCTCAGCCGCACCCTCACCGCGCTCGGCGACGGCTGGACCTCGCGCGGCCGCAGCCTGCAGAGCCTCGACAACCCGGTCACCGACGCGGTCTTCTCGGTGGGCGCCCGGGTGCACAACCCGCCGGACCCGCACCAGAAATGGCTGCCCCAGAGCGGCGGCCCGGTCACCGTCACCCGCGAGGCCGTCCCGCCGCTGGTGACGGTGCGGCCCACCGCCGCGCACTCCACCCCCGCCGCCTTCGGCCCCTCGCCCTACCGCAACCAGGAACTCCTGCTCGGCGCCCGCGTCTACACCCTGCCCCGCACCACCCTCAGCGGTGCGCGCAAGGGCGACGCGGCGCGGGGCCTGCTGGTCGACGGCCCCCGGACGATCACCGCCCGGTGCCGGCCCGGGAGTTCGGTCTTCCTGTGGGCACCGCACTACTCCGGTACCGCACAACTCCCGGGCGGCGGGCAGAAGCTGTTCCGGTCCGACGCCCAGAACACGAAGATCGCCGCGATGCAGCCGCTCGGCACGGTGGGCGCCGCCGGGCGGATCCGGATCGACCTCGAACCCGACCGGCTCAGCCGGGTCCTGGCGCAGGGCGCGGTCGGCTGCCTCGACACCGCGCGGCTGCGCACCGCCGTACAGCACCTGAAGTCCACCGGCGCGACCAAGGTGACCGTCTCCGACGCCACCCTGCACGCCGAACTGCCCGCCGGCAGCACCGGAACCGCCGTCGTGGCCGCCCCGCGGATCGCCGGCTGGCGCTGCTCGGCCGGCGGTCACGAGGTCGCGGCGGGCGAGTTCCACGGCCTGATCGCCGTCCCGCTGGGCGCCTCCGCCACCAGCCTGACCTGCACCTTCCACCCGCCCGGCCTGCGCCTGGGCGCCGCTGTGGGCGGCGCCTCGCTGCTGGCCCTGATCCTCATCGGCACCGTCTCGGCCGTCCGCCGCAGAACCGCCGGCCGCTCCGGCGAGCGCACGACCACCGCTCACTGACCCGTCCCCAGGGGGAAGATCCCATGCTGATATCGATCGTCGCGCCCTGCTACAACGAGGAAGACGTCATAGAGCGTTTCCACGAGCAGGTCCAGAAGATCGCCAACGAACTCCTGCCGCTCGGCCACGACATGGAGTTCGTGTACGTCGACGACGGCAGCCGCGACCGCACCCTGCCCCTGCTCAGCCGGATCGCCGACCGCGACTCGCGTGTCCGGTACGTCTCCTTCAGCCGCAACTTCGGCAAGGAGGCGGCCCTGCTGGCCGGCCTGCGGCACGCCACCGGCGACGCCGTGATCGTCATGGACGCCGACCTCCAGCACCCGCCCGAACTCATCAAGCGGATGGTCGAACTGCGCGGCGAGGGCTACGACCAGGTCATCGCCCGGCGCACCCGGCAGGGCGACCGCGTCACCCGCACCCTCACCGCCCGCCTCTACTACCGGCTCATCAACCGGATGGTCGACGTCGAACTCGTCGACGGCGTGGGCGACTTCCGGCTGATGTCGCGCCGGGTGGTGGACGCGATCGTGAGCCTCACCGAGTACAACCGGTTCTCCAAGGGCCTGTTCGCCTGGGTCGGTTTCCCCAGCACCACCTTCGAGTACGAGAACGCGGTACGCGAACACGGCAGCAGCTCCTGGTCGTTCCGCAGCCTGCTCAACTACGGCCTCGACGGGCTGCTCTCCTTCAACAACCGCCCGCTGCGCGCCGCGCTCTACCTCGGCATGACCCTGCTGGCGCTGGCCGGCGTGTACACGGCGTGGATCGTGGGCGCCGCGATGATCCACGGCGTCCAGACGCCCGGCTATGTCACCATCATTACAGCCGTCACCGCCCTGGCCGGCGTACAGATGATCATGCTCGGGGTCATCGGGGAGTACACCGGCCGGATCTACTACGAGGTCAAGGGGCGCCCGCACTTCCTGGTGAAGGCGACGAACGTGGACCGAACGGAAGACCGCACCCGCGGCACAACGAAGGACCTCATCCCCTGATGCCGAACGCCACCCTGTCGACCGCCACCGGACCCACCCGCCCGATATCCGGGCAGATCATCACCTTCGCTCTGGTGGGCGTCGTCAACACGGCAACGTACTACGGCCTTTACCTGCTTTTTCTGATGTATTTGCCGTACCTGGCCGCGCACATTATCGCGTTTATGCTGAGTATGATCGGCTCGTTTTTCCTCAATGCCAGGTTCACTTATCGGACGCGTCCGACCTGGCGGAAATTCCTGCTGTTCCCGCTGACCAATGCGACGAATTTCGTGATCACCACGGTGGGGGTGTACGTGATCGTCGACATGCTGCATGTGGGGAGCGAGTTCGCTCCGCTGATGGCTTCCGCTGCGGCGATTCCGGTGACGTTCGTGGTGTCGCGGTGGGTGATGCTGCCGAAGGTGGAGGCCGCATAGGACCGCATGGGCGTTGCATAAACGTGCAGCGAACCGTATAGTCATGCCATCTGGAGGAGGATGGACATGGCGGTACGTGCGGCGGTGGCCGGAGCGAGCGGGTATGCGGGCGGAGAGGTCCTGCGGCTGCTCCTCGCGCACCCCGAGGTCGAGATCGGCACCCTGACCGGCAACTCCAACGCGGGCCAGCGCCTGGGCGCGCTCCAGCCGCACCTGCTTCCGCTGGCCGACCGCGTGCTGGCGGAGACGACCCCCGAAGCCCTCGCCGGGCACGACGTCGTCTTCCTCGCGCTTCCGCACGGGCAGTCCGCCGCCGTCGCCGAGCAGCTCGGCCCGGACGCCCTCGTCATCGACATGGGCGCCGACTTCCGCCTGAAGGACCCGGCCGACTGGGAGCGCTTCTACGGCTCCCCGCACGCCGGCACCTGGCCCTACGGCCTCCCCGAACTTCCGGGTGCCCGCGCCGCGCTGGAGGGGTCCAAGCGCATCGCGGTACCCGGTTGCTACCCCACCGCCGTCACGCTCGCCCTGTACCCGGCCTACGCGGCCCAGATCGCCGAGCCCGAGGCGGTGATCGTCGCCGCGTCCGGCACCTCCGGCGCGGGTAAGGCGCCCAAGCCGCACCTGCTGGGCAGCGAGGTCATGGGCTCCATGTCGCCGTACGGCGTCGGCGGCGGCCACCGGCACACCCCCGAGATGATCCAGAACCTCGGCGCGGTGGCGGGGGAGCGGGTCGCCGTCTCCTTCACGCCGACGCTCGCGCCGATGTCCCGCGGCATCCTCGCCACGTGCAGCGCGGCGGCGAAGGACGGGGTGACCGCCGAGTCCGTGCGCGCCGCCTACGAGAAGGCCTACGCCGACGAGCCCTTCGTCCACCTGCTCCCCGAGGGCCAGTGGCCCGCCACGGCGTCCGTCCACGGTTCCAACGCCGTTCAGGTGCAGGTCGCGTACGACGAAGCGGTGGGCCGCATCATCGCGATCAGCGCCATCGACAACCTGACCAAGGGCACCGCCGGCGGTGCCGTGCAGAGCATGAACCTCGCCCTGGGTCTCGCCGAGACCACCGGGCTGACCACGATCGGAGTTGCGCCGTGAGCGTGACGGCAGCGAAGGGATTCACGGCCGCGGGCATCGCCGCCGGGATCAAGGAGAACGGCAACCCGGACCTGGCCCTCGTGGTCAACACCGGGCCCCGCCGCGCCGCCGCGGGCGTCTTCACCTCCAACCGTGTGAAGGCCGCGCCGGTGCTGTGGTCCGAGCAGGTCCTCAAGAGCGGCCAGATCTCGGCCGTCGTGCTCAACTCCGGCGGCGCCAACGCCTGTACGGGCCCCAAGGGCTTCCAGGACACCCACGCGACGGCCGAGAAGGCGGGCGAGGTGCTGGGGCGGGGCGCGATCGAGGTCGCCGTCTGCTCGACCGGCCTGATCGGGGTGCTGCTGCCCATGGACAAGCTGCTCCCGGGCATCGAGACCGCCGCCGCGCAGCTCTCCGAGCACGGCGGCGAGAAGGCCGCCATCGCCATCAAGACCACCGACACCGTGCACAAGACGTCCGTGGTCACGAAGGACGGCTGGACCGTCGGCGGCATGGCCAAGGGCGCCGGCATGCTCGCGCCCGGCCTCGCCACCATGCTGGTCGTGCTCACCACGGACGCGGCCGTCGAGAGCGACGTACTGGACCAGGCGCTGCGCGCCGCCACCCGGACGACCTTCGACCGCGTCGACTCCGACGGCTGCATGTCCACCAACGACACCGTGCTGCTGCTCGCCTCCGGCGCCTCCGACGTCACCCCGGAGTACGCGGAGTTCGCCGAGGCGGTCCGCGCGGTCTGCGACGACCTCGGGCAGCAGCTGATCCGGGACGCCGAGGGCGCCAGCAAGGACATCAAGGTGGAGGTGGTCAACGCGGCCTCCGAGGACGACGCCGTCGAGGTGGGCCGCTCCATCGCCCGCAACAACCTCCTCAAGTGCGCCATCCACGGCGAGGACCCCAACTGGGGCCGCGTCCTCTCCGCCATCGGCACCACCAGGGCCGCCTTCGAGCCCGACCGGCTCAACGTCGCCATCAACGGCGTCTGGGTGTGCAAGAACGGCGGGGTCGGCGAGGACCGCGAGAAGGTCGACATGCGCTACCGCGAGGTGCACATCGTCGCCGACCTCGCCGCGGGCTCCGAGACCGCCACCATCTGGACCAACGACCTGACCGCCGACTACGTCCACGAGAACAGCGCCTATTCGTCATGAGTACTACGCGCAAGCACACCGCGCTGCCCAAGGCCCAGATCCTCGTCGAGGCGCTGCCCTGGCTGGTCCGGCACAACGGCAGGACCGTCGTGATCAAGTTCGGCGGCAACGCCATGATCGACGAGGACCTGAAGGCCGCCTTCGCCCAGGACGTCGTCTTCCTGCACCACGCCGGCCTCAAGCCGGTCGTCGTGCACGGCGGCGGCCCGCAGATCAGCGCCGCCCTCGACCGGCACGGCATCGTCAGCGAGTTCAAGGCCGGGCTCAGGGTCACCACCGAGGACGCCATGGACGTCGTACGGATGGTGCTCGCCGGGCAGGTCCAGCGCGAGCTGGTCGGCCTGCTCAACCAGCACGGACCGCTGGCCGTCGGACTGACCGGCGAGGACGCCCACACCATCACCGCGACCAAGCACCGGCCCGAGATCGACGGCGAGCTGATCGACATCGGGCGGGTCGGCGAGATCACCGCGATCGACACGGGCGCGATCGAGGCACTGCTCGCCGACGGCCGGATCCCGGTCGTCTCCTCCATCGCCCGCTCCGAGGACGACGGACATGTCTACAACGTCAATGCTGATACGGCGGCTGCGGCACTCGCTGCTGCTCTGGGCGCCGAGACCCTCATGGTCCTCACCGACGTCGAGGGCCTCTACGAGGACTGGCCGAACTCCGACGAGGTGATCAGCCGCCTCACCGCTTCCCAACTGGAGAAGCTGCTGCCGGAGCTCAGCTCCGGCATGGTGCCCAAGATGCAGGGCTGTCTGCACGCCGTACGCAACGGGGTCACCACCGCCCGGGTCATCGACGGCCGGGTCCAGCACTCGATCCTGCTGGAGATCTTCACCGACGAAGGCATCGGCACGATGGTCGTGCCCGACGAGCAGGAGGGGAAGCAGTCGTGAGCAACCAGGAGCTGACCACCCGGTGGCAGGGCGCGCTCATGAACAACTACGGCACCCCGCGGCTGCCCCTCGTGCGCGGCGAGGGCGTCAAGGTCTGGGACACCGAGGACCGTCAGTACCACGACTTCGTCGGCGGTATCGCCACCAACGCGCTCGGCCACGCCCACCCCGCGATCGTCGAGGCCGTCAGCAGCCAGATCGCCTCCCTCGGCCACATCTCCAACTTCTTCATGGCCGAGCCCACCGTCGCCCTCGCCGAGCGGCTGATCCAGCTCTTCGGCCGCGACGGCAGGGTCTTCTTCTGCAACTCCGGCGCCGAGGCCAACGAGGCCGCCTTCAAGATCGGCCGGCTGACCGGGCGGACCCACATGGTCGCCACCGACGGCGGCTTCCACGGCCGCACGATGGGCGCCCTCGCACTCACCGGACAGCCCGCCAAGCAGGACCCCTTCCGCCCGCTGCCCGCCGACGTCACCCACGTGCCCTACGGCGACGCACAGGCCCTGGCGGCGGCGGTCACCGAGGACACCGCCCTGGTGATCATCGAGCCCGTCCAGGGTGAGAACGGCGTCGTCGTACCGCCCCCCGGCTACCTCAAGGCGGCCCGCGCGATCACCGCCGCCACCGGCGCGCTGCTCGTCCTCGACGAGGTGCAGACCGGCACCGGCCGCACCGGCACCTGGTTCGCCTACCAGGCCCACGAGGGCGTGCTGCCCGATGTCGTCACCCTCGCCAAGCAGCTCGGCGGCGGGCTGCCGCTCGGCGCGACGGTGGCCTTCGGCCGGGCCGCCGACCTCCTTCAGCCGGGTCACCACGGCACCACCTTCGGCGGCAACCCGGTGGCCTGCGCCGCCGGCCTCGCCGTCCTCGACACCA
Source organism: Streptomyces sp. NPDC054770 (assembly GCF_053611985.1). Taxonomy (NCBI): domain Bacteria; kingdom Bacillati; phylum Actinomycetota; class Actinomycetes; order Kitasatosporales; family Streptomycetaceae; genus Streptomyces; species Streptomyces sp. NPDC054770. The sequence continues at coordinate 2,551 of NZ_JBSHBL010000095.1, read as the reverse complement.
TCGAGAACGAGGGGTTGCTGGAGAACGTCAAGCGGCAGAGCGAGAGGTTGCGGGACGGAATCGAGGGTCTCGGCCACGGGTTGATCGATTATGTCCGGGGCGCGGGCCTCCTCCTGGGTATCGTGCTCACCGAGCCGCTGGCCACGCAGGTGCAGCAGGCGGCTCAGGAGGCCGGGTTCCTGGTGAACGCGCCCGCCCCGGACGTCGTACGGCTGATGCCGCCGCTGAACCTCCGCGACGCCGAGGCGGACGCGCTGCTGAGCGCCCTGCCCGGCATCCTCGACGCAGCGAGCGGGGACGGACGATCCGGAGAATGATCCGGAGATTGAGACGACGATGAGCCAGGCGCAGGAGTTCGACCAGTCGGGCGGGGCGGGGCCCGCGGTGCCGCAGACCCGGACCGCCCGGCACCGCCGGATCGTGGACATCCTCAACCGGCAGCCGGTGCGCTCGCAGAGCCAGCTCGCCAAGCTGCTCGCCGACGACGGGCTCACGGTCACCCAGGCCACGCTCTCCCGGGACCTCGACGAGCTGAACGCGGTGAAGATCCGCAACACCGACGGCGAGCTGATCTACGCGGTCCCCAGCGAGGGGGGCTTCCGCACGCCCCGCGCTCCCCTGGGGGAGTCGGCCAAGGAGGAGCGGATGCGCCGCCTCTCCCAGGAACTCCTGATCTCGGCGGAGGCCTCGGCGAACCTGGTCGTCCTGCGCACCCCGCCCGGTGCCGCGCAGTTCCTCGCCTCGGCGATCGACCAGGCGGAGCTGCACGACATCCTGGGGACCATCGCCGGGGACGACACGCTGCTGCTCATCAGCCGTGAGCCGACGGGCGGGCAGGCCCTCGCGGACCACCTGCTGCGGCTGGCCCAGAACGGCCACTGACAGCCGCTGACGGCCACCGACGGCCGCTCACACCCGCGTGCGGGCCCGGCCCGGCCGACGGACAATGGCCGTGTGATCTTCCGCGGCGAGCGGTCAGGCGGGCGGGCAATCCCCTGGCGGCCGTCGAACGTATACAGGGGTGTGTCGGGATTCCGGTTCCCCGTCGGCCGCCTCCCGGACGAGGCTCTGCTGTCCGGGCTGGCCACCGGAGACCCGGAGCTCGCCGAACTCTTCGTACGGCGATTCCAGCACCGGGTCTTCGGGGTCGCGATGGCCGTCACCGGGGACCAGCAGCTCGCCGAGGACGTCGCCCAGCAGACGTTCGAGCGTGCCTGGCGGCATGCCCAGATCTACGACTCGCGCCGCGGCTCGGTCGGGACCTGGCTCACCACCATCGCGCACAACCTCGCCGTCGACGCCGTCCGCGCCCGGCGGACCGAACCGATGGCACCCCAGGACCTCGACCCGCTCCTCGACGCCGTCACCGAGACCCCCGAACGGTGGGCCCTGGCCGACGAGGCCTCCACCCAGCTGCGGGCCGCGCTGGCCCGGCTGCCGCGGGACCAGGCCCGGGCCCTGATGATGGCCGGCATCTACGGCATGACGGCCCAGCAGATCGCCGACGCGGAGCGGATTCCGCTGGGCACGGCCAAGACGCGGATCAGAGCGGCGATGGCGAAACTCCGCACCGCGCTCGCGTCCCCGAAGGGAGGCGACCATGTCCGGTGACGCGCACTGCGAGAAGCTGCGGGAGGTCGGCGCCGAGCTGGCGCTGGGCGTCCTGCCCGGCCGCGAGCGGGCCGAGGCGGTCGCCCACCTGGACGGGTGCGCGGACTGCCGGGAGTACGTACGCCAGCTCACCGGGATCGGCGACCGGCTGATCGGGCTGCTGCCGGAGAGCGACCCGCCGCCCGGCTTCGAGACCCGGGTGGCGCGCAGCCTGGCCGAGCAGGCGGCGGGGGCTGAGGGGGCGCGGCCCGCCCGCGCCACCGCCCAGGGCCGGCGCAGCCGCGTCCGGCGCCTCCGGCTGCGGCTCGCCGCGGCGGCCGCCACCCTCGCCGTCGCGGTCGGCTTCGCCGGCTGGGCCATCGGCAGCGCCGTCGAGGGGGCCGTCACCGCCGCCTCGTCGCCCGCCGTCGAATCCGAGCCCGTGCTGGTCGGGGACATGATCCCGGCCGGCGGCGGGCAGCCCGTCGGCGAGGTCTACGCCCACCCCGGCAGCCCCGCCTGGATCTTCGTGTCCGTCGCCCTCCCCGGCACCCCCTACAACGGCAGGGTGACCTGCCTCCTCGCCCGCACCGACGGCACGACCACCCGGGTCGGCGACTTCCCGCTGCGCGCGGGACGCGGCAACTGGGGCGTGGCGGTCCCCGTCGACCTCAACCGGTACTCCGCCACCCGCCTCACCTCTTCCGACGGCACCGTTCTCGCCACCGCCCAGCTGGAGAAGGGCAAGGTGCTGGCCCCGGAGACGTGAACGGAGGTCAGGAAAGCACCGAGCCCGAGCCGAGCCGGTGCAGCCGGGCGTACGGCCCCTGCCGCCCGAGCAGCTCCGCGGGCGCGGGGGGCCCGCCCGGCCGGGCGGGGGCGTGGAACCCGCGAACGGGGGGGTGGGGGGCGGGGGGCGGGAGGGGGGGGTCGTCCACGGGTGGGCGCCCGGGCACGGGGC
>NZ_JBSHBL010000094.1:0-36832 GCF_053611985.1 Streptomyces sp. NPDC054770 | reverse complement strand
GGCGGCCGCCCGGTCCCCGTGGCGTCGGTCACCGGGTACCGCGCTCGCGCCGCGGCTTCGCCGCCTCCGGCGGGGCGCGCCCGGCCGGGGAGTCGTGTGCGGTGAGGTGCTCCAGCGCCTCGGCCAGCTCCTCGCAGGCCTCCGCGACGGAGCGCCGGGTGTCGTGCTGCTCGGTGATCACGGCCGACAGCAGCAGCGCGGTCAGCGCCAGCGCGCCGTTGAACAGCTGAAGCTTCAGCATCACCTCGACGGGGGACAGCCGGGCGAACGCTCCGGTGCCCTCCGTCGCGGCGACCGTGGCCGTCACCGACGCGAACAGGGCGCACAGCATGCTCCCCGCCAGCCGGAACCGCAGCGCGGCCCAGATCAGCAGCGGGTAGACGAGGAACAGCGCGCTCAGCGCGCTGTTCGTGGCCACCGGGATCAGGACGGCCGCGACGACCACGAGGGCCAGGGCCTCCTTCCAGCGGGCCAGGGACGGCAGCCGGCGGGTTTCGAACAGCACCAGCAGGACGGGGGTGACGATCAGCACGCCCATCGCGTCGCCGACCCACCATGTCAGCCAGATCGGCCAGAAGTGGGTCCCGTCGAGCTTGCCCACGAGCATCAGGGTGACCACGTCGACGGTGGAGCTGATCATCATGGCGGCGAACGCCCCGAGGAACACCAAGGCGAGGCCGTCCCGCAGCCGGCTCAGGTCGGTGCGGAAGCCGACTCGGCGCAGCATCACACAGGCGCACACCGGACCGGCCGTGTTGCCGAGGAGAATGCCCACGAGGTCGGGCCCGGGCGCGCCGATCGACAGCACGAGGATGAGGGCACCGAGCGTGATGCCCGGCCAGCAGCCCAGGCCGAAGACCAGCAGACAGGCCAGCGCCACGCCGGTCGACGGATAGATGGGCGTGAAGACGGCGCCCTCGACGGTGAGCCGGCACAGCAGGCCGAGCCGTCCTGCCGCGAAGTAGCAGGTGGCGACGGCCAGCGTCCGGAGGGCGAAGACGGCCGGGCGCAGCTCCTGGTTACCCACCACACCAGCCATCAGACACCGCGGCGGCCGGGTCGGCGAGGCGGAGGCCGCCTGCGGCTGACGCGAGAGGCCGGTGCCGGTGCCCCCGGGGGCCTACGGCTGCGCTGTGGTGTCCAGGCCGTCGTGGCCCATGACCAGGACGGCCGCGTCGTCCTCGTGGCCCACGCGTTCCGCGCCCTTGATCACGGCCGCGGCCAGGGACTGCGCCTCGAGGCCGGCGACGGCGGCGACCCCGGCGAGCCGTACCACCTGGTCGAGTCCCTCCTCGATGGGCATCGACGGCCCCTCCACCACCCCGTCCGTGAGCAGCACGAACATGCCGCCGGTGGTGAGCCGGTAGTGGGCCACGGGGTACTCGACGCCCGGTTCGATGCCCAGCGGCGGTCCGCCCTCGTCCTCCCCGACGCCGGACTTTCCGTCGGCGGTGGCCCAGACGAACGGGACATGACCGGCCCGGGCGCTCTCCAGCACCCCGGTCTCCGGGTCGAGCCGCATGAAGGTGCAGGTCGCGAAGAGGTCGGTGCCCAGGGACACCAGCAGGTCGTTGGTACGGGCGAGCAGCTCGCCCGGCTCGCTGGTCACCGAGGCGAGCGCCCGCAGGGCCGCCCGGACCTGGCCCATGAACGCGGCCGCCTCGATGTTGTGGCCCTGGACGTCGCCTATGGACAGGCCGATGTGCCCGTCCGGCAGCCTGAAGGCGTCGTACCAGTCGCCGCCCACGTTGAGCCCGAAGCAGGCGGGCGCGTAGCGGACGGCCAGGTGGAAGCGGGGGGTGTCGGGCAGGTCCCGGGGCAGCATGCCGCGCTGGAGGGCGATGGCCAGCTCCACCTGCGAGCGCTGGTACTCGGCCCGCTCGCGTGCCTGGGCGGTGAGCGACCTGAGTCTGGCCAGCAGCTCGTCGTCGTCCGTTGAACGCTTGCGGGGCATGGATCACTCCGGCCGCGGCGACATCCTTAGCAGGGCAAACCCCTAGGTTTTTACCTTTACAGGATCATAGTGCCAACACCGGCCCCCGGCCGGGACGGGGGCCGGTCGGTTCACCCCTTGTGCGGGCCGTCCGCGCGGCGGGACGCGCGCAGCGTGCCGACCGTCTTGAGCAGCCGGTCGGCCGGGTCGCGCAGCCGGGGGTGGGCGAGGACCGTGTTGCGCAGCCCGCGGACCGGGCGGCGCCACAGGCGGTGCGCCGCGGCCACCGGGTGGGCTCGGGTGGCGAACCCCTCGCCCACCCGCAGCTCGCGGGTCTTGAGCCAGTCCTTGTACTCCTTGTCGCCGCGCCCGAGGTCGACGAGGGTGATCCCGGCCCGTGCCGCGGCCTCGGCGGTGCGCAGATGCATCATCAACCCCGGCGAGTAGTAGTGCAGTTCGGGGTCGTAGGCGGTGAACCAGGCGGCGAGTACGGTGCCCGAGCGCGGGCCGAAGTGCGCGGCCACCGGCCGGTCACCGGCGTAGAGCACGGACAGCACGCCGGTGAAGTGCTCCTCGCGGACGTGGAAGAGGTGGTCCACCAGGTCGACGATCCAGGGGCGGGCGAAGCGGTCCATGCGCCCGGTCCGCCGGTACTGGGCGGACTTCCAGCGCATCAGCGTGCGCAGGGCCGCGGGATCGCGTTCGTCGAACTCGAAGCGCAGGTCGCCGGTGTCGCGGCCGAGGCGCCGTTCCTTCTTCAGCGTGGTCTTCGCCAGGCCCGGGTAGGTGGCGCGCAGCCACTCGGGGTAGCCGCCGTCGCCGGGCTTCACGTCGATCACCGGCGAGGCGAAGGTGCCGGTGACATGAGGGGCGAAAGGTCTCTGCTCGGCCACCAGGTGGTCGAACTCGAAGATGGACGTCCCGCAGGCGCTCAGCAGCTCCTGCACGTCCCAGGTGACGCCGGGCCGGTGCACCAGCGCCTGGCAGTCGGAGAGGCCGAGACCGACGGCCCGGCCGACGCCGAGGGCGTTGCGCTCGTACGGGAGGAAGCCGACGGGATCACCGCCCTCGCGCAGGACCGCCACCCGGACGCCGGCCCGGTGTTTGCCGACGCCGATCGTGAACTCCGGGGCCAGAAAAGGGTTTGCGTACTCCGGCGATTCGTCCATCGCGCGGTGCCAGGCCCCGCGGAGCGGCTGGGTCAGCTCGCCGGGTCTGTGGATCGTGATGTCCACCTCAGATCAACCGCCCCTCGGCTGACGAGGTGTGTGACGCATGACTGCACTGGCCTCTGGATCGCATGGGCGACCGCTCCCCCCCCATAACGCGAATTCCGCGTTCTGCCGCTGCTACGAACAGCTCCTGTTCCGCGCTGTACACCTTCGATCCCGGACCGGCGACGGGGTCGCCGGTCCGGAGGTGTCGCTCAAACGTCGCGAAACAGTACGCACACTGTCAAGGGTGCCACTGTCGGGGCGGGTTGGGAGTGGGTGACTCGGACTTTCCCGCTCCTTTCCGTCAGGTCGCCGTCGCCGCGGCCGCCGCGCGGCCCGCCGCCCGGCCGGAGAAGAGGCACCCGCCGAGGAAGGTGCCCTCCAGCGAGCGGTATCCGTGCACCCCGCCGCCGCCGAAGCCCGCGACCTCACCGGCGGCGTACAGGCCGGGGACGGGAGAGCCGCTGCTGTCCAGGACGCGCCCGGAGAGGTCCGTCTGGAGGCCGCCGAGGGTCTTGCGGGTGAGGATGTTCAGCCGGACGGCGATCAACGGGCCGGCGCTCGTGTCCAGGATCTTGTGGATCGGCGCGGTACGGCTGAGGGAGTCGCCGATGTAGCTGAGCGCGTTGCGGATGCCCTGGACCTGGACGTCCTTGCTGTACGGGTTGTCGATCTCGCGGTCACGGGCCTCGATCTGCCCTCTGAGGTCGGCGAGGCCGATGAGGTTGTCGCCGGTCAGCTTGTTCATGCCGGTGACCAGGTCGGTGAGGTTGTCGGCGACCACGAAGTCGACGCCGTTGTTCTTGAACTTCTCGATGGGCTCCGGGGTCTGCCAGATCCTGGACAGCAGCTGCCAGACGTTCTTGTTGGTGAGGTCGGGGTTCTGCTCGGAGCCGGAGAGCGCGAACTCCTTGGCGATGATCTTCTGGGTGGTGACGAACCAGGAGTAGTCGTAGCCGGAGGCGGTGATCGACCCGAGGGTGTGCAGGGTGTCGTAGCCGGGGATGTCGGGCGTGTTGAAGCGGCGTCCCTTGGCGTCGAACCACATCGAGGACGGCCCGGGCAGGATGCGGATGCCGTGGTTCGGCCAGATCGGGGCGTAGTTGCGCAGGCCCTCGGTGTAGTGCCACATCCGGTCGGGGTTGACGATCCGGCCGCCCGCCTGGGCCGTGATGCCGAGCATCCGGCCGTCCACGTGCGCGGGGACGCCGGTCACCATGAACTTCGGCGGGGTGCCGAGCCGGGTCGGCCAGTTCTGCCGGACGAGGTCGTGGTTGGCACCGATGCCGCCCGAGGTGACCACCACGACCGGGGCCCGCAGCTCGAAGTCGCCGACGACGGTACGGCTGCTGGGGGTGCCGCGGGCCGCGCTGCTGGGCTCCAGGACCGCGCCCCGGACTCCGGTCACCGCGCCGCCCGTGGTCACCAACTCGTCCACCCGGTAGCGGAACTTGAAGGTCACCTTGCCGGCGGCGACCGCGGCGCGGACCTTCTTCTCGAACGGTTCCACGACGGCGGGGCCGGTGCCCCAGGTGACGTGGAAGCGGGGCACGGAGTTGCCGTGGCCGTCGGCGAGGCCGCCGCCGCGCTCGGCCCAGCCCACGATCGGGAACCACTGGACGCCCAGGCCGGAGAGCCAGGACCGCTTCTCGCCGGAGGCGAAGTCCACATACGACTCGGCCCACTTGTAGGCCCAGTAGTCCTGGCCGGTCGGGTCGTCCACGCCCCGGTCGAAGCCGGCCGTGCCGAGCCAGTCCTGCCAGGCGAGGTCGTGGGAGTCCTTGACGCCCATCAGCCGCTGCTCGTCGGAGTCGACGAAGAACAGTCCGCCGAAGGACCAGAACGCCTGGCCGCCGAGGCTCGCCTCCGGCTCCTGGTCGAGCAGCAGCACCTTGCGGCCGGCGGCGGCCAGTTCGGCGGTCGCGACCAGACCGGCGAGGCCGTGGCCGACGACGATCGCGTCCGCGTCCTGGGACTCGGCGGCGAACGCCCCGGCCTGGCCGAGGGTCAGACCGGCGAGCGCGCCGCCGGCCACCGTCAGCACCTGACGGCGGGTGAACCGGGACGACTGCTCGGAGCCTTCGGGCACGTCGGCGCCTGCTCTGGGTGTTTCCATGGGGGGTTGCCTTCCGTACGGATGCGGGCGGTGCGGGAGACATGACTGGGACTGCCGGGACGGCAGGGTGTTACCGACGGTAGCCCATGGTGGGAGCGCCGACCAGAGCCGTGCGTGATCGGGTCTCGGGCGAACGGCCGGGCAGGCGAACCGAGTTGAGAGGTAGCCGCCCGCGCGGGCGGACGCGACATCGGCACCTCGTTCGCCCATCCCCTGCCCCCATCCCCTGCCCCCATCCTCTGACCGAGATAACGTTTCCTATAGGATTCTTGCCTGGTCGCTACGGCCCAGGTTCACCCGTGAGCAGGTATTCCCTGATGGCAACGGTTCCTGTCACAGGCCTTGACGCACGCATTCCCCTGCCCCACGATCACCGCATCGATTTCCTATCTGATCCTGCGGGGGTGGGAGATGTATTTCCCGACCAGATCCGTTCTGTCCGGGGTTCTCACGGCGACACTGCTCGCCACGGGCACCGCGGCCTGCACCTACCGCAACGCACCCGTCCCCGCCACCGGGCAGGCCTCGGCCGCCGGACGCACCGGCGACGGCGCCGACCTGGCCGACGGGTCGGGGACCAAGGTGGCCCTGGTGCCCGGCGGCGCCCATCCGTACTTCCAGCCGTGGAAGACGGCGGGGGCCGCCGCGAAGAAGACCTACGGCCTCGGGGACGTCACCTTCGACGAGACGGCGGAGTGGGACCAGCAGAAGCAGAACAACCTGCTTTCCACGCTCGCGGCCCGCGGCTACAACGCCTTCGGGGTGTTCGGGGTCTCCCCCACCGACATCAACACGACCTTCGCCGACCTCACGTCACAGGGCTTCCCGGTGGCGTCCCTGGGCTCCTGCCCGGCCGGCGACACGGACAAGGCCGACTTCTGCCTCTCCACGGACGTCGAACTCGCCGCCTACAAGGCCGCGAAGGCCGCCATCGCGGCCATGGGCGGCCAGGGCACCCTGGTCCATCTGACCGGCAACAACGTCGACGCCAACACCCAGTTGCGGATCAAGGGCGTGGCCCGGGCCGTCAAGGAGTCCGGCGGCAAGGTGAAGCTCCTGCAGACCATCACCGACATCGACACGGATCTGCAGACCGCGCAGAAGGCGGTGTCCGACCTGATGGCGGCCAAGGGCGGGCAGATCACGGGCATCGTCGCCACCGCCTACAACCCGGCCGTCGCCGCCGCCGACGCCGTCAGGACGTCCGGCTCGAAGGCGAAGGTCGTCGCCATCGACGACGACGCCAAGATCCTCAGCGGCATCAGGCAGGGCACGGTCACGGCGACCGTCGTACAGAACCCCACCGGCCAGGCCGAGATCGGCACCTGGGCGCTCGCGCTGCTCCAGACCAAGCAGTGCACCATGCGCGATCCCGGGGTGGAGGTCGACTCGGGTTCGTTCGTCGTCACCAAGGCGAACGTCGCCGACTACGACAAGGCCCGGCAGCAGAAGACCAAGCAGCTGAAGACGGAGTTCGCCGACAAGTACCTCTCGTGCGGCTGACCGCCCCTTGACAGCCCCGAAGAGCCCGAAAGAGAACGGACAACGATGAGCATCATCACGACCGCGAGCGCCCGGCTGGCCGACATCGCCGTCGAGACGGACCGTACCGACGCGGTGCAGTCCTTCGTCAAACAGGAGACGGTCCTGGTCGACCTGGCGACCGCGGACGGCCTCGCGGGCACCGGCTACGCCTACACGATCGGAACCGGCGGCACGTCCGTACTGGCCCTGCTCCGCGACCATCTGCTCCCGGCCCTGGTCGGACAGGACGCCCGCAACGTCGAGGCGCTGTGGCAGCGGCTGTTCTCCCTGACCCGGGCCACCACCACCGGCGCCATCACCTCCCTCGCCCTGGCCGCCGTGGACACCGCCCTGTGGGACGTGCGCTGCAAGCGGGCCGGGGAGCCGCTGTGGCGGCTGGCCGGCGGGTACCGCCAGGAGGTGCCGGTCTACGACACCGAGGGCGGCTGGCTCCACCTGGGCACCGAGGAACTGGTGAAGGGCGCCCTGCGGGCCAAGGAGGCGGGGTGGGCCGGAGTCAAGATCAAGGTGGGCAAGCCGCATCCCGCCGAGGACGCGGAGCGGCTGCGCGCCGTACGCGAGGCGGTCGGTCCCGCACTGCACGTCATGACCGACGCCAACCAGTCCCAGACGGCGTCCTCGGTGCTCCGGCTGGCGGCCGCGCTGGAGCCGTACGACCCGTACTGGCTGGAGGAGCCGCTGCCCGCGGACGACATCAGCGGCCACGCCCGGCTCGCGCGGGCGACCCGGATCCCGGTGGCCGTCGGCGAGTCCATGTACTCGCTCATGCAGTTCCGCAGCTACCTGGAGACCGGTGCCGCGTCCATCGTCCAGGTCGACGCGGCCCGGATCGGCGGGATCACCCCGTGGCTGAAGGTGGCGCACCTGGCGGAGAGCCACCACGTGGCGGTCTGCCCGCACTTCCTGATGGAACTGCACGTCAGTCTCGCCGCCGCGGTGCCCAACGGCAGCTTCGTCGAGTACATCCCGCAGCTGCGGGCGGTGACCCGGACCGAGCTGGCCATCCGCGACGGCCTGGCGGTGGCCCCGGACGTGCCGGGCATCGGCATCGACTGGGACCCGGACGCGCTCGACGACCGGAGGGTGGCATGACGGCGGCCGTCAGCCCGCCGGAGACCGTACCGGAGGAGAAGGCGGCCGGTCACCGGATGCCGTTCTGGGTCAACCAGCGGCTCGGCCTGCTGGTGCTCGTCATCGCGCTGAGCGTGCTGTTCGGCGTGCTGCGGCCCGCCTTCCTCGACCAGCGCCTGGTGCTCTTCCCGCTGCTGCGGGACGTGGCCACGCTGACCGTGGTGGCGCTCGCCCAGATGGTCGCCCTGTCCGTGGGGCACATGAACCTCGCGGTCGGGCGGATGGCGGCCTTCGGGGCGATGTTCGCGGGCCTCGGCTACGACAAGCTGCATCTGCCCATGCAGGCCGGGCTGTTGCTGTGCCTGGCCGCGGGCGCGGCGATCGGCGCGGTCACCGGCTGGCTGATCGCCCGTACCGGGGTGAGCTCCTTCGTCGTCACGCTGGCGATGGACTTCGCCCTGCTGGGCCTGGTCTCCCTCATGTACTCGGCCCTCACCGAGGACGCCGCCTTCACCACCCGCCCGGCCGGCATCGACGCCCTGCGCTCCTACTCGCTGGCCGACATCTGCGCGGGCCCGATCTGCGGCTCGCCGGCGATCCCGCAGCTGGCCCAGTTCACCGTGCTGGCCATGCTCGGTCTCGGCTTCCTGTACGGCTGTACCCGCATCGGCAGGGAGCTGCTGCTGACCGGGGCGAACCCGGCCGCCGCCGAGCTCTCCGGCATCCCCACCGGGCGCCGGATCCTGCTCGCCCACACCCTCTCCGGACTGCTCGCGGCGCTCGCCGGGTTCATGGCCGCCGCCGGGACGGGCACGTTCCGCGCCTCCATCGGCGACGACTTCATGCTGCCGTCCTTCCTGGGCGCGGTGCTCGGCGGCACCCTGCTCACCGGCGGGGTGGTGTCCGTCCTTGGCACGCTCCTCGGCACCGCGCTGGTCGCCGTGATCCGCAAGGGGCTCGACCTGCTGGGCGTCGGCCTGGAAAGCCTCAACATCTACCTCGGCTGCATCCTGCTGCTGGCTCTCTCGGCCGACCGGATCCGCACCGTGGTGTCCTATCGCAAGGTGGTGCGCTCCACATGAGCACGATCCGCGACCAGCAGGGCCGGGCCGCCGCGGCGCTGCACCGGTTCTCCCGTACGACGACGGCCATGCTGCTGCTGGTCGTCGTGGCCGGGGCGGTGTCGCTGGAGGTGGCGTCCTCGGGCTCCTTCTTCGAGGGCCCCTCGGTACGGGTCTTCCTCCAGTACCTGGCCACGCCCATCCTGATCGGCCTCGCCCAGATGGTGGCACTGTGCGTGGGCCAGCTCAATCTCGCGGTCGGCGCCCTGGGCGGCTTCACCGCCTGCCTGACGGGCGTCCTGATGGCCGACCACGGGGTGCCCGCCGGGGTCGCCGTGCTCGTGGGGCTGCTGACGGCGACCGCCGTCGGCCTGGTGACCGGTGTCGTCATCGTGGCCACGCAGATCAACGGGTTCATCGTCACCCTCGCCACGATGACGATCCTGCTGGGCGCGCAGTACCGGCTCGTCGGCACCCGGACTGTCGACGGCTACTCCGCCACGCTGCGCGACCTGGGCACGGCGGCGCCGCTGGACATCCCGCTCGTCTTCGTCACGGCGATCGTCGCGGCGGTCCTGCTGGGCGCGTTCATGTACCGCACGGTCGCGGGACGGCGGCTGCTGGCCGCCGGCGGCAACCCGTTGGCCGCCCGCCTCTCGGGGATCTCCACCGACCGGCAGATCGTGGCCGCGCACACGCTGTCCGGGCTGCTGGTCGGGGTGGCCGCCGTGACCGCGACCGCCTCGCTGCCCGGCGTCAACCGTAGCGTCGGCGGCGACTGGCTGCTGCCCAGCTTCGCCGCGCCGATCATCGGCGGGGTGGCACTGACCGGCGGTTCCATCGCGGTGTTCGGGACCGTCCTCGCAGCCTTCGTGACCCGGCTCATCGACGCGGCCCGCGCCCAGTTCTCGCTGGACCCGAGCTGGGTGAACCTGCTGATCGGCCTGGTCGTCCTCGGCACGGTGGCCGGCGGGCACCTGCACCAGACGCGGCTGGCGAAGACCACCACGCCGGCCCCTCAACCGGGAGGCGCCCGATGAGTGAGGTCCTGCTCGAATGCCACGACCTCGTGAAGGTCTTCCCCGGGGTGCGTGCCCTGGACGGCGTGGGGCTGCGGCTGACCGCCGGCAGTGTGCACGCGCTCCTCGGTGAGAACGGCGCCGGCAAGTCCACCCTCATCAAGGTCCTGACCGGGGTGCACGCGCCCGACGGCGGCACCCTCACCTGGTGCGGCGAACCGGTGCAGCTGCGCTCGCCGCTGGAGGCGACCCGCACCGGCATCGGCGTCGTCCACCAGGAACGCAATCTGATCCCCGGCTTCTCGGTGGCCGAGAACATCACCCTGCAGAAGCCGCCCTCGCGCCGTGGACTGGTCGACTACGCGGCCATGACCGAACCGGCCGTCGCCTGCCTCACCGAGCTGGGCGTCGACCTCGACCCGGACCGGCCGGTGCGTGAACTTTCGGTCGCCCAGCAGCAGTTGGTGGAGATCGCCAAGGCCCTGTACACCGAGAGCCGGGTGCTGCTCCTGGACGAGCCCACCGCCTCCCTGTCCCCCGAGGAGACGGAGCGCCTGTTCGAGGTGGTCCGGCGGCTCGCCGGGCGCGGCGCCTGTGTCGTCTTCGTCAGCCACAAACTGGAGGAGGTCTTCGCCCTCTGCGACACCGTGACCGTGCTGCGCGACGGGAAGTCGGTGCTGGAGTCCGCGCCGCTGGCCGACCACTCCCACGACGACATCGTGGGCCTCATGGTGGGCCGCGCCCACGCGGCGGCCGAGATGCGGCCGCGCACGGTCGACCGGTCCGCCGCGCCGGTCCTGGAACTGGACGGCGTCGCCACGGCCGGCGGGCACCGGGACATCAGTCTGGCGGTGCGGCCCGGGGAGATCGTCGGCCTGTACGGGCTGGTCGGCGCCGGACGGAGCGAGCTGGTCAAGGCGGTGCTCGGCCTCGACCGCATCACCGCCGGCGAGGTCCGGGTGCACGGCAGCCCGGCCCGCATCGGCTCGCCCCGCCAGGCCCTGCACGAGTTCGGCATCGGCTACGTGACCGAGAACCGCAAGGAGGAGGGCGTCTTCCTGGAGCAGCCGATCGTCCGCAACATCACGGTGACGGTGTGGCGGCGGCTGGCCAGGGCGCTCGGCTTCGTCCCGGCGGGCGAGGAACGCGCCGTCGCCCAGGACCTTGTCGAGCGGCTCGGCATCCGGATCACCGGCCTCGCGCAGAACGCCGGCGAACTCTCGGGCGGCAACCAGCAGAAGGTCAGCCTGGCCAAGTGGCTGGCGGCCGACACCCGGTTGCTCGTCATCGACGAACCGACGGTGGGCGTCGACGTGCGCACCAAACGCGCCTTCCACGAACTCATCTGGGACCTCGCCCACGACGGTCTGCCCATCCTGCTGATCAGCAGCGACCTCGCGGAGATGGTCACCCTCGCCGACCGGATCGTCGTCATGACCGACCACCGCATCCGGGGCGAGGTCGGCAACGACCGGGACTACGACCGGATGAGCGGCCGGATCATCCGCCTGATCCACGACCGGGACGCGGTGCGCTCATGAGGCGCGTCGCGCAGGTCATCGCCGTACGCCCGGAAAAGCTCGACGAGTACCGGGAACTGCACCGCCGGGTACCGGAGCCGGTCCTCGACCGGCTCCGGCGCTGTCACATCGCCAACTACTCGATCCACCTGCTCGGCGACCGGCTGTTCGCCTACTTCGAGTACCACGGCGACGATCTGGCGGCCGACCTGGCGCTGATGGCCGAGGACGAGGCGACCCAGGAGTGGTGGCGGCTGACCGCGCCCTGCCAGACGCCGGTTCCGGAGGCGGCACCGGGTGAGTGGTGGGCCACGGCGGAGCAGGTGTTCCTCATGGAGTAGCCGGCCCGTCTCCGCTGCTGCCGTCTCCGCCGTCGTCCCCGAGCTGGCGCTCCATGCTGCGGGTGAGGTGCTCGGTCATCGCCTCGGCCGCCCGCTCGGCGTTGCGGCGCAGCACGGCCCGGACGATCCGCTCGTGCTCGGCGACGGTCGGGCCGCCGGCGCCGACGACGTTGCTGAGCCGGAAGATGTGCAGGTGCGCGTGGAGGCGCCGCACCGCGTCGGCCAGCAGCGGCCGGTGCGCGGCCTGTGCGACCGCCTCGTGGAAGCGCTGGTCGAGGGCGGCGAAGTCGCGGTAGGAGGCGTACCGGCCGTTGGGGCTGGGCTCGTCCTGCATCTCCTCCACGATCCGTTCCAGACCGTCGAGCTGCTCCTCGGTGGCGTGGGCGGCGGCCAGGGCGGCGGCCCTCGGCTCCAGCAGCAGCCGCATCTCGAAGAGTTCGGTGAGGCCCTGACGGGTCAGCAGTTCCGTGGCCCGGTACCCGGACAGGGCGCGCTTGACCACCAGGCCGTCGGACTCCAGGCGGGCCAGCGCCTCGCGGACGGGGGTGGGCGACACGCTGAGGGTCCGGGACAGCGCGTCGATGCCGACGCGGGCGCCGGGGGCGATCTCGTGGTCCATGACCATCGCCTTGATGCTCTCGTACACGCTGTCCGACAGCGCCTGCCGGACGGGTGCCGGCTCGCCGTGTCCGTCGCCCGGGACCCCGGCCGCTGAAGAGCTGTGCGGCGGCATCCCGGCTCCTCTTTCCCAAGGCCTGCGTGTCGCCCCCAGTTTACCCGGGTGGCGGGGCCGAGCGGCGCGGAAGTCCTGATCAGCGGGCCGTTGCCGGTGAAGGGCCGATCGGTGCCTGTGGCTGGTCCAGCCACCTCAGCTGTGGACGGTTCGGCCCCGTCGGCTCGCACTGGCGTGCTATCAACCTGTGCCATGGAGACCGTGGCGACCGAGCCCACAACCCCGTCCACCCCGCGGCCCGTACGGTGGCCGACGATGGTGCAGGGCTGGCATCAACTGACCTTTCTGCACTGGCCGGTGGAGCCGGAGCGGGTGGCGGGGCTGCTGCCCGCCGGCACCCGTCCGGACACCCTGGACGGGGTCACCTACGTCGGCCTCGTCCCGTTCCTGATGCGGGGCACGGGCTTCGGGCCGGGTCCGGGGCTGCCGTACCTGGGCACCTTCTGCGAGACGAACGTACGGCTGTACTCGGTGGACGGACACGGCCGGCGCGGGGTGGTGTTCAGATCGCTGGACGCGACCCGGCTGCTCCCGGTGCTGGCGGGCCGGCTGGGGTTCCGGCTGCCCTACGTCTGGTCCGCGATGCGGCTGCGCCGCGAGGGTGATGTGATCACCTACACCTGCCGGCGGCGGCGCCTGGCGGCCTCGAGCCGGGCGGTCGTACGGATCGGCGCGCCGATCGGCGCGCCCTCGCCGCTGGAGCACTTCCTGACCGCGCGCTGGGGGCTGCACGTGACCTGGCACGGCCGCACCGCGCACCTGCCGAACGAGCATCCGACCTGGCCGCTGCACCGGGCCGAACTCCTCGATCTGGACGACGAGTTGGTCGCAGCGGCAGGCCTGCCCGCACCGCCCGGGCCGCCGGTCAGCGTGCTCTGGTCGCCCGGGGTGAAGGTGCGGTTCGGGACGCTGGAACTACTCCGCCACCCCAGGTAAAGAAATCGTATGGTCTAGTCCAAAGTGAGCTTTGGTCCAGTCCAATTCATTGACGTGACCGCGACATCTCCGGAAGCTGGGACCCACCCCACCTCCCCGGCCCCCCTTGGAGGCACCAGTGAGACCCCTTCGCGCATGTCTGGGCGCGGCGGTCGCCGTCACCCTCGCCGCCGCCGGCACCACCGCGCTCGTCGCGAGCGACGCCTCGGGCGCGACCACCGCACTGAGCAACCGGTGGTACGCGGCCGCCCCCTACCTGATGCCGCTGGACAACAACCCGCCGGACGCGGCCGCGATCATGGACGCCACCGGCCTCAAGGCCTTCCAGCTGGCGTTCGTCCTGGCCCCCAACGGCGGCGGCTGCTCTCCCACCTGGGGCGGCACGGCGGCGGTCTCCTCCGACACCGCCGTCCAGTCGGTGATCAACACCATCCGCGCCAAGGGCGGCGACGTCTCGATCTCGATCGGCGGCTACGGCGGCACCAAGCTGGGCCAGACCTGCGCGGACGCGGCCTCCACCGCCGCCGCCTACCAGCAGGTCATCACCAAGTACGGGCTGCACGCGATCGACTTCGACCTGGAGGAGCCGGAGTACGAGAACACCGCGGCGATCAAGAACGAGATCGGCGCCGCGAAGATCCTCCAGCAGAACAACCCGGGCCTGTACGTGTCCGTGACGACGCCCGGTACGGCGGACGGGACCGGCTGGTTCGGCAAGCAGATGCTGCTGGAGGCGAAGTCCGAGGGGTTCACGCCGAACAACTTCTCCATCATGCCGTTCGACGGCGGTTTCAGCGGGGCGGCCTCGCAGACCAGCGCGCTCACCAACTTCAACTCGATCCTCCAGTCCACCTTCGGGTGGGACCAGGCGACCGCCTACGCCCACGAGGGCTTCTCCGGGATGAACGGCCGCAGCGACACCGGCGAGTACTTCACCCAGGCCGACTTCCAGACCGTCCTCGACTACGCGACGAGCCACAACATGGACCGGTTCACGTTCTGGTCCCTGAACCGCGACCGCCAGTGCAGCCCGGTCGACAACAACGGCGCCACGTCCGGGACCTGCTCCAGCGTGGCGCAGGGCGCCTGGGACTTCGCCAAGTACTCGGTGAAGTTCGCCGGGGTCACCCCGCCGACCACCACGCCCACCCCGACACCCACCCCGACACCCACTCCCACCTCGTGCAAGACCGCCTGGAGTGCGACGGCGGTGTACACCGCCGGGAACGAGGTCTCGTACAACAGCCACAACTGGCAGGCGAAGTGGTGGACCCAGAACGAGGTGCCCGGCGCCTCCCAGTGGGGTCCCTGGCAGGACGAGGGAGCCTGCTGAACCTCTTGACGGGATTGGTTCGGACCTTTAGCTTCACGGGTCATCGACGGTTATGGATGCGTCCAGGGTTCATATACATGAACACGATAGGGACTCTGGACGCAGCCTCCTGACGAAAGGACCCCCCACGTGAACCGTTCCCGGCTGCTCGCGGCACCGACCGCCGCGGGCCTCGCCCTCGCCCTCACCGTGCTGTTCGGCGGCAGCGCGGACGCGGCGAACCCGAACGTCGCGCCCGGCGGCAACTTCGACCTGTCCGTATGGCAGCTCCAGGAGCCGGTCGGCTCCCCCGGCTCGCCGACCACCATCTCCTCGTCCCGGCTGCAGGGTGCCAACGGCTACCAGGACGCGTACTTCTACACCGACACCCGCGACGGCGCGATGACCTTCTGGGCGCCCGAGAAGGGCGTCACGACCCCGAACTCGAACTACGCCCGCTCCGAACTGCGCGAGATGAACCGGGACGGCAGCGCCGCCAACTGGTCGCTGAGCGGCAGCCACAAGCTGAGCGCGACCCTGCGGGTGGTCTCGGTGACCAAGAACGTGTGCGTGGGCCAGATCCACCTCGGCACCGGCGGCTCGTCCACCAAGCCGCTGGTGGAGCTGTACTACCACTCCAACGGCGACATCGTCCTCGGCACCGAGAACTCCCCGGACGGCGGCCAGACCACGCACACCGTGGGCAACGTGTCGGTCGGCAAGACCTGGACGTACACCATCGCCGTCTCCGGCGGGAACACCATCAACCTGACCGTCAACGGCACTACGACCCACTACGCCATTCCGTCCTCCTTCAACCAGTACAAGCAGTACTTCAAGGCGGGCTCGTACAACCAGTCGTCCTCCGACAGCACGACCAACGGCGCTCGGGTCGCGTTCTACGGCCTGACCGTCACACACGGCTGAGTTCGACTGGTCCGGCCTGGCGGGGGCCGCCGTTCCGCCGCACGCTGGTGATGCCATCCGCACCGCAGCCGGACGACGGGAGGACTGATGACTCAGAGCTGGGGACCTCGTCCTCCCGTCACGGCGGACGGCGCCGAATGGCGGCCCGCGCTGGACATCCCGGCGCCCGGGCCGCAGCGCCGCTGGACGGTGCTGCTGCGCTGGCTGCTGCTGGTCCCGCAGTACGTCGTGCTCTGCGTCCTGGGCATCGCGGCGTTCTTCGTGACGGTGGCCGGCTGGTTCGCGGCACTCGTCCTGGGCCGGCTGCCCGACCCGATCGCCTCGTTCCTGGGCAAGTACCTGGCCTACGAGACCCGGATCGCGGCCAGCTCCCTGCTCCTGGTGGACCGGTATCCGCCGTTCGCCCTCACCGCGCCCGACTACCCGGTGCGGATCGAACTGCGGCCCACCACCCTGAACCGGTTCGCGGTCCTTTTCCGGCTGATCCTGATGATCCCGGCGGCGATCATCGCGAACCTCGCGGCGACCGGCTGGTTCGTGATCGGCTGGATCTTCTGGATCATCACGATCGTGCTGGGCCGGCTGCCGGGCCCGGTCTTCGGGGCGACCGCGGCGGTCGCCCGCTACCGGATGCGGTTCGGCGCCTACACCAGCATGCTGTCGCCCGTCTACCCGAAGGGACTCCTCGGCGACCAGCCGGACGCCGGGAAGGAGGCCTGGGAGAAGACCGGGGAGGAGGCCGGCTCCGCCACCCGTCCCCTGGTCCTGGACACCGCCGCGAAGGTCCTGATCTGGGTCTTCCTGGCGCTCGGCCTGATCACCCAGATCGGCTCCCGCTCCACCGGCGACTACGACGAGAACGGACTGGCGAATACGCCGCAAGTGGTACATCTCGCGGGACGGTCGTAGCGTCGAAGGGAACATGTACGGCCGAACGGGCGGGAGCGACCATGCGCAGTCCAGTGGTGGGAACGGCGATCGGACTCGGGGCGGCCCTGCTGCTCACGGCAGGCATGACCACGGCCTCCGCGGCGCCGCCGACCCCGCCCGCGTCACGGGCGGCGGTCCAGCACCCGGTGCTCGTCGACTGCCTCTGGCACCAGCGGTTCAGGCCGACCGACTTCTTGCTGGCGTGCGGCGACGGCAACAGCATCCTCACCGGCATGCACTGGACCCAGTGGAACGACAACACGGCGGTCGCCCAGGGCGTGAACGCGGTGAACGACTGCAAGCCGTACTGCGCGGCCGGCAAGTTCCACAAGTACCCGGTGACCGTACGGCTCGACCGCCCGACGGCCTGGACGAAGCACCCGAACGTGCAGCACTTCACGCGGATGAACCTGACCTACTCCGGCGCCAGGCCGGAGGGATACACGCAGGTCATGAGCTACCCGATGTGGAACTGAGCGGGGCCGTCACCCGGCTGCGCGGCATGCGGGGCCACGCCGTGCGCCGGGCGGGCGACGTCGCGGCCACGGCTGCCGCGGCCAGGGGACGGCGGGGCGTCATGTTGGTGTGACCGATACGCCGGAGCGCTGTGCTCCCGTCGAAAGAGGTCACATGCCCCGATTCCCTTTCCGGGCCGTCGCCGCCCCGGCCGCGGTCGCGATCGGCCTGCTCGCGGCGGTTCCGGCCGCGAGCGACGAGCCGGTCCTCTCCCGTCCGCACACCGTCGCCCATTTCGACCTGGCGCGGGGGCAGACGCCCGAGAGCGTCGTCGCCGAGCAGGGCGGCGCGGTCGATGTGTCCTTCGCGTTCGCCCGGCAGGTCGTCAAGGTCACCCGGGAGCGCCGGGTCCGGGTCCTCGCGACCCTGCCCGTCGTGGACAACCCCCGCACGCCCCTGGTCAGCAGCGCGGTCACGCACGGCCTGGCCCGCGCGCACGACGGCACGCTGTACGTCAACTACGCCACCGGCACCGGCAGGACCGGCGTCTGGCGCATCCCGGCGGGCGGCGGCACGCCCGTACAGATCGCCAAGCTGCCGGCGAACGGCCTGCCCAACGGCCTGGCCCTCGACGAGAAACACGGGGTGCTCTACGTCGCCGACTCGGCGCTGGGCACGGTGTGGCGCGTCCCGCGGTCGGGCGGCACGCCCACGGCCTGGGCCACCGGCACCGCGCTCAGCGGGCTCCCGTCGGGCACCGGCTTCGGCGCGAACGGGATCAAGGTCCACAAGGACGCGGTGTGGGTGACCAACACCGACCGGGGCACCCTGCTGCGCATCCCGGTCGGCGCGGACGGCTCGGCAGGGGCGGCCCAGACGCGCGCGACCGGCCTCACCGGGGCCGACGACTTCGTCTTCCCCGGCCACTCGGACCTGGTGCTCGCCGCGCTGAACCCGTCCAACGAGGTCGCGCTGGTCGATCCGGACGGCACCCACAGCGGCGTCCTGTCCGTGCAGGAGGGGCTGTCCAACCCGACCTCGCTGGCGGTGAGCGGCCGCGACGTGTTCGTGGTGAGCGCCGCCTACTTCACCCAGCGCGACCCGAACCTGCTCAAGGCCCGGCTGGGCGCGCACTTCTCCCGCTCGTAGCCGGGGAGGGCCGGGTCCGGCCGGCCCTCCCCCGCCTCCGGCGGCCGTCCGGCCTCAGGCGATCTGGACCAGCAGGTCGCCGCCCTCCACCTGCTGGATGCGGTTGATGGCGAGCCGGGAGATCCGGCCGGCCTTCGGGGCGGTGATGGTGGCCTCCATCTTCATGGCCTCGATGGTGGCCACCGTGGCGCCCGCCTCGACCTCCGTGCCCTCCTCCACCGCGAGGGTGACGACCCCGGCGAACGGGGCCGCGACATGGCCGGGGTTGGATCGGTCGGCCTTTTCGGTGGCCGGGATGTCGGAGGCCGCCGCCCGGTCGCGGATCTGGATCGGCCGCAGCTGTCCGTTGAGGCTCGACATCACCGTGCGCATACCGCGTTCGTCGGCCTCGCCGACGGCCTGGAGCTCGATGAGCAGCCGGACGCCGGGCTCCAGGTCGACCGAGTACTCCTTGCCCGGGCGCAGGCCGTAGAAGAAGTCCTTGCTGTCCAGGACGCTGGTGTCGCCGTACGTCTGGCGGTGGGTCTCGAACTCGCGGGTCGGGGCCGGGAACAGCAGCCGGTTGAGGGTCGTACGGGGTTCCTTGGCGAGGCCCTCGCGGTCCTCGGCGGTCAGCTCGGGGGCCGGCTTGGCGGCGGCGCGGCCCTGGAGGGCCTTGGTGCGGAACGGCTCGGGCCAGCCGCCGGGCGGGGTGCCCAGCTCGCCGCGCAGGAAGCCGATGACCGAGTCCGGGATGTCGAACTTGTCGGGGGTCGCCTCGAAGTCCACCGGCCGGACCCCGGCGCCGACCAGGTGCAGGGCGAGGTCGCCGACCACCTTGGAGGACGGGGTGACCTTGACCAGCCGGCCCAGGATGCGGTCGGCGGCCTCGTACATCGCCTCGATCTCCTCGAAGCGGTCCCCGAGACCCAGCGCGACGGCCTGGGTGCGCAGGTTGGAGAGCTGGCCGCCGGGGATCTCGTGGTGGTAGACGCGGCCGGTCGGCGAGGCGAGGCCGGCCTCGAAGGGGGCGTAGACCTTGCGGACGCTCTCCCAGTACGGCTCCAGGTCCTCGATCGCCCGCAGGTCGAGCCCGGTGGGCCGCTCCGAGTAGTCGGTCGCGGCCACGATCGCCGACAGCGAGGGCTGCGAGGTCGTACCGGCCATGGAGGCCACCGCGCCGTCCACCGCGTCCGCGCCCGCCTGGATCGCGGCGAGGTAGGTGGCCAGCTGGCCGCCCGCGGTGTCGTGGGTGTGCAGGTGGACCGGGAGGTCGAACTCGCTGCGCAGGGCCGAGACCAGCTTCGCGGCGGCCGGGGCGCGCAGCAGGCCCGCCATGTCCTTGACGGCCAGGATGTGCGCGCCCGCCTCGACGATCTGCTCGGCGAGCCGCAGGTAGTAGTCGAGGGTGTAGAGGCGCTCGTCGGGGTTGGAGAGGTCGGCGGTGTAGCAGAGGGCGACCTCGGCGATCGCGGTGCCCGTCTCGCGTACGGCCTGGATGGCGGGGCGCATCTGGCCGACGTCGTTGAGGGCGTCGAAGATGCGGAAGATGTCGATGCCGGTGGCGGCGGCCTCGTGGACGAAGGAGTCGGTCACCTCGGTCGGGTACGGGGTGTAGCCGACGGTGTTGCGGCCACGCAGCAGCATCTGGAGGCAGATGTTGGGGACGGCCTCGCGCAGGGCGGCGAGGCGCTCCCAGGGGTCCTCGGCGAGGAAGCGCAGCGCCACGTCGTAGGTGGCGCCGCCCCAGCACTCCAGGGAGAGGAGTTCGGGCAGGGTGCGGGCGACGACCGGGGCGACGGCGAGGAGGTCCTTGGTGCGCACGCGGGTGGCGAGCAGGGACTGGTGGGCGTCGCGGAAGGTGGTGTCGGTGATGCCGATGGTGGGCGACTCTCGCAGCCACCGGGCGAAGCCCTCGGGGCCGAGCTCGACCAGCCGCTGGCGCGAGCCCGCGGGCGGTTCGCCGTCCGGCAGCGGGGGCAGCTTGGTGGTCGACTCGATCAGGTGGGGGCGCTCGCCGTGCGGCTTGTTGACGGTGACGTCGGCCAGGAAGGTGAGCAGCTTGGTGCCGCGGTCGGCGGAGGAGCGGGCGGTGAGCAGGTGCGGGCGCTGCTCGATGAACGACGTGGTGATCCGCCCGGCCTGGAAGTCCGGGTCGTCCAGGACCGCCTGGAGGAAGGGGATGTTGGTGGCGACACCGCGGATGCGGAACTCGGCGACGGCACGCCGGGCCCGGCCGATGGCGGCCTTGAAGTCCCGGCCCCGGCAGGTGAGCTTCACCAGCATCGAGTCGAAGTGGGCGCTGATCTCCGTACCCGCGTGAGTGGTGCCGCCGTCGAGGCGGATACCGGAGCCGCCCGGGGAACGGTAGGCGCTGATGCGGCCGGTGTCGGGGCGGAAGCCGTTGGCGGGGTCCTCGGTGGTGATACGGCACTGGAGGGCCGCGCCGTGCAGCTTCACCGTCTCCTGGGAGAGGCCGAGGTCGGCGAGGGTCTCGCCGGAGGCGATGCGCATCTGGGCCTGGACCAGGTCGACGTCGGTGACCTCCTCGGTGACCGTGTGCTCGACCTGGATGCGCGGGTTCATCTCGATGAAGACGTGGTTGCCGTTCGGGTCGAGGAGGAACTCGACGGTGCCGGCGTTGCGGTAGCCGATCTCGCGGGCGAAGCGGACCGCGTCGGCACAGATCCGGTCGCGCAGCTCGGGATCGAGGTTGGGCGCGGGGGCCAGCTCGATGACCTTCTGGTGGCGGCGCTGCAGCGAGCAGTCCCGCTCGAAGAGGTGAATGACGTTGCCCTCGCCGTCGGCGAGGATCTGCACCTCGATGTGGCGCGGATCGATGACGGCCTTCTCCAGGAAGACGGTCGGGTCGCCGAACGCGGAGGCCGCCTCCCGGGATGCCTGCTCGATGGACTCCCGCAGCGCGGCCGGGTCCTCGACCCGGCGCATGCCGCGGCCACCGCCGCCGGCGACGGCCTTCACGAACACCGGGAAGCCGATCTCGTCGGCGGCGCGGACCAGTTCGTCGATGTCGTTGGAGGGCTGGGAGGAGCCGAGCACCGGTACGCCGGCCGCGCGGGCGGCGGCCACCGCGCGGGCCTTGTTGCCCGTCAGTTCCAGTGTCTGGGCGCTGGGCCCGACGAAGGTGATGCCCGCCTCCTCGCAGGCACGGGCGAGTTCGGGGTTCTCGGACAGGAAGCCGTAGCCCGGGTAGACGGCGTCGGCCCCGGCCCGCCGGGCCGCGCCCACGATCTCCTCGACGGACAGATAGGCCCGCACCGGATGCCCGGGTTCCCCGATCTCGTAGGCCTCGTCGGCCTTCAGCCGGTGCAGTGAGTTGCGGTCCTCGTGCGGGAACACGGCGACCGTGCGCGCACCCAGCTCATAGCCCGCGCGGAAAGCGCGGATGGCGATCTCTCCACGGTTGGCGACCAGCACCTTGCGGAACATCCCTGGATCCCTTCAGCCTGCCGGCGACGAACACCATGGTGTCAGCCGCGCCCTGCCGTAGCCCGCGCAACATTAGGGGTTGGCCGGACCTGCTGAAGTGCGAAAACCATCACATTGACGTTGCTGAGCAGTTCGGCGGGTCGGCCGCGTGACGTATGGGGTTTCGGGGAAGCCGGGAGGGTTGGGGAGTCTCAGGGCAGCCGGAAGGACGGTACAGGGTGGCGCGGTGGGCCCGGCCGGGGTACCGGTGGGCCGGACCGGGGCGGCGACGGTGTGGTGCCCAGCCGGTCGGCCGGGCGGGCGGCGAGGCGGCCGAGGAGCGGCAGGCGGTGGCCGTGCAGCAGGGCGAGGACGACGGCCGAGCCCACGGCGATCAGGTGCTCGCGGCCGGCGAGGTTCGGTACGGCGATGGACTCCCAGACCATCGAGCCGCCGGTGAGGGTGAAGACGACGGGGGCGCGCCGGACGACCGCCAGATAGGTGAAGAGGCCCACCACGGCGGCGGACGGCCCCGTGTCGAGGATCCGGCCGACCTCGGGGGGCAGGCCGAAACCCCACCAGCCGGGGCCCAGCGCGACCATCACCCGGGCGGTCATGGTGCCGGCGAGGGTGGTGAGGTAGGCGACGGCGAGGGTTCGGCCGCGGCCGAGGGTGAGTTCGGCGAGCGCGAAGGCGAGGAAGAGCTGGGTGATGCCGGCCCAGACCGGCAGGTCGAGCGCCGGGACGTAGAGCGACACCGGGGTGCGCAGCAGGGAGAGCCACAGCGGGAGGTCGGCGGTGACGCCGCCGAGGTGCCACACCAGCCTTCTGCCGAAGGGGTGCTGGGCGATGCCGTGGAAGAAGATGACGCCGAACGCGGCCACGAACGCCAGCACGAGCCCGGACAACCCGCGCCGTACCAGCTGTCGTACCGGCTCCACCACGATCGCGTGCCATTCGTCGCGCAGCGTCCGCCGCACGAAGCGGACCGCCCGCGCGGCCACCGAGCTCCAGTCGCCTGCCATGAAAGGCATCGCCCCCATCGACACCGCCGCCGCCGTCGGCCTGCGCCCCCCAAGAGGTTCTCCGCGCCCGGGCCGTTCCACGCGTCATCGTATAGACGTTTGGATCATTTGCGACGATGCGGGAGCTACGACTGGTCGGATATCGGCGTCGGATTTATCACCCGTCCACGGCTGAACCCGCGCGGCCGCAATCGCGTCCCCCTCACTGTCGTCCCGGTAAAGGAGCGGTAATGCGGAAACCTTCGCGCCGGATGGTGCTGACCACCGCTCTCGGTGCGGCGGTGGCCGGGCCGCCGGCCCCGGAGGCGACCGCGAGACTGCGCGCCCTGGAACGCGAACACCGGGCCCGGCTGGGTGTGTTCGCCTGGGACACCGGCTCGGGGGCCCGGCTCGGGTACCGGTCCCGCGAACGCTTCGCGATGTGCTCGGTGTTCAAGACGCTCGCGGTCGCCGCCGTCCTGCGCGACCTCGACGAGTCCGTGCTGACCGAGGTCGTGCACTACGACGAGGGCGATGTCGAGCGGGCGGGCGGTGCTCCGGTCACCGGAAGGCCCGAGAACCTCGCCGCCGGAATGACCGTCGAGGCGTTGTGCGCGGCGGCGATCTCGTACAGCGACAACACCGCGGCGAACCTGTTGCTGGAGCAACTGGAGGGGCCGGTGGCGGTGACGCGACTGTGCCTTTCGCTCGGGGACCGGGTGACGCGCCTGGACCGGTGGGAGCCGGACCTGAACTCGGCGGAGCCCGGGCGGATCACCGACACCACCACTCCGCTGGCCATCGCGACGACCTATGCGCGGCTGACCGTCGGGCACGCCCTGGACGGCGCCGACCGGCGGCGGCTCACCGGCTGGCTGCTCGCCAACACCACCGGCGGGGAACGGATCCGCGCCGGGCTGCCCGGCGACTGGACGGTCGGCGACAAAACCGGAACGGGCGGGTACGGCACCGCCAACGATGTCGCGGTCGCCCGGCCGCCGGGCCGTGCGCCGGTCGTCGTCGCCGTCCTCTCCACCCATGCCGAGGCCGCCGCCGAGGCCGACTCCGCGCTGGTCAGGGCGGCCGCCGCGGTGGTGGCGGACACCTTCGAGCAGGGAACCGCATAAGATCGCTCACAGTCGGAACACAGCAAGCCGCCTTTCCCGTAGCCGGTTTTCAGCAATGAGACCGGAACCGTTCTGTTTCGATCACGGACTCCCCTATAGTGACGCCCAGTTCAGCACCGAGCGTCACAACTCCTTCACCGGACAGACATCCCTACCCGCTCCGAGGACCAGACCGGACAGATGACCGCGCCCACGCATCCCGGCGACCGACCTTCCCTTCGCACCCTCGTTCCGGCCTTCGTGCTGACCGCCGTGGTGTCGGCCCTCGTGGTCGTCGCCGCGGTGACCGCCGCGCCGACGTCGGTACGCACGCCCCTCGCCCTCGGCGCGAGCGCTGCCGCGCTGCTGCTGTGCACGGCGGTGACCTGGGCCGTGCACTCGGCGCGGGCCGCGCGCGGCGCCCGGCGGCGGCTGGAGGGGGTGAGCCAGGACATCGGACGGCTGCTCCAGCAGCAGGCCCGGACCACCGAGGACGCGCGCCAGGAGCAGCAGCGGCTGATCGACGAACTGGCGCAGCAGCGCAGTGAGTTCGCCGAGTCGTTCGAGCAGGAGCGGGCGCGGATCCACCAGGACAGCGGCCAGGAGGCGGACTGGTACCGGCAGGAGAACGCCCGGCTCGCCACCGAACTGGAGCGCGCCTTGCGGGAACGGGCCGTCGCGATCGCCGCCGCCGGCAACGCGGCCGGGCGGATGCAGGCCCTCGCCACCGCCACCCTCGCCGACCTGCGGGCCATGGAGGACCGGCACACCGACGAGGACGTGCTCGCCGACCTGCTGCACCTCGACCACCGCACGGCCCAGGCGGGCCGGCTCGCCGACTCCATCGCCGTGCTGACCGGGGCCCGTTCCGGCCGCCGCTGGGCGCGTCCGATCAGCATGGAATCGATCCTGCGCGGCGCGATGGGCCGTATCAGCGGCTATCGCCGGGTGCGGGTGCACTCGGTGAGCGAGACGGCCGTCGCCGGCCACGCCGCCGAGGGTGTCATGCACGCGCTGGCCGAACTCCTCGACAACGCGGCGAACTTCTCGCCCCCCACGGCCGAGGTCCACGTGTACGTGGAGGAGGTGCCGGCCGGGGTCATCGTGTCCGTGGAGGACAGCGGACTGGTGATGGGCGATGTGCAGCTGCGCCGCGCCGAGCGGGCGGTCGCCGGTGACAGCACCGAGCTGGGCGGTCTCACCGGTACCCGGCTCGGGCTCGGGGTGGTGGGCCGGCTGGCCCGCAAGCACGGCCTGAAGGTGTCGTTCCGGCCGTCGGCGCGCGGCGGCACCGGGGTGCTGATGCTGGTCCCGCAGGACCTGCTGACCCGCCCGGTCGCCGACGAGCCCGTACTCGCGAAGGAGCCGGAGCCCGCCGAGCCGGAGCCGGCCGCCGCGGACCCCGTACCCGTGCACGAGTCCGCCGAGCCGGACGAGGACGAGGAAGGGCCCACCGGGCTGCCCAGGCGGCGCCGTGGCCGGACCCTCGCCGAGGCCGAGCGCCGGTCGGCGCCCCAGCCCGCGGAGCCGCGCCCCGCGCCCGGCGCCGCGGACGCCCAGGTCCGCGCCGCCCGCTTCAACAGCTTCCGGCAGGCCGTCCGGCCGTCCGCGCCCGACGCGGCCGGCACCTCGGCCGAGCCGTCCGCAGCGGCCGAGGAAGCGGCCCCGTACACCCCCGCCCCCGTACACGACCCGGTCCCCGCGTCCCACCCGGAGGCCGGTGCAGAACCCACGTCCCACCCGCACGCGTACCCGGAAGGCGACACCACTTCATGACCGGCAGGACCACCGCCGACGACAAGCTCACCTGGCTCATCGAGGGCCTCCTTGAGCGCACCCCCGGCGCGCGGCACGCCCTGGTGCTCTCCCGCGACGGACTGAAGCTCTGCCGTACCCCGGAGCTCTCCGTCGACCAGGCCGACCAGCTCGCCGCGATCGCCGCCGGCATCCAGTCGCTGTCGCA
Source organism: Streptomyces sp. NPDC054770 (assembly GCF_053611985.1). Lineage (NCBI taxonomy): Bacteria > Bacillati > Actinomycetota > Actinomycetes > Kitasatosporales > Streptomycetaceae > Streptomyces > Streptomyces sp. NPDC054770. Next base: position 11,088 of record NZ_JBSHBL010000094.1, on the reverse strand, counting down.
CGGGGCGTCCGTCGAGTTCGGCGACGGCAGCGGCGGCGTACGGTCGGCGATGACCGAGTTCTACGGGGGCGTGCTGTTCATCGTGGAGGCCGGCGAGGGCGCCCACCTGGCCGTGGTGACCAGCGAGGACGCGGACCCCGGGCTGGTCGGACACAACATGAGCGAACTGGTCGAGCAGCTCGGCGAACACCTGACCGCGCAGCCCCGCACGTCATGAGCCGCCCGGGCAGGGACGACGCGCCCGACCGCCTGTACACCATCACCGGCGGCCGCAGCAGCTCCGGCCCCGACAGCCCCTTCGACCTGGTCACCCTGGTCGTCGCGGAGTCGGCGCCGACGCCCGGCATGCAGTCGGAGCACGCGGCGATCCTGCGCCTGGCCGAGTTCCCGACCTCGGTGGTGGAGCTCGCCGCGGAGCTGAAGCTGCCGGTGAGCATCACCAAGGTGCTGCTGTGCGACCTGCAGGCAGCCGGCCGGGTCAGCGCCCGCCATCCCTACCGGCCGGCCATCACCGACCCCGACATCCTGGAGCAGGTGCTCGTTGGACTCCGCAACCTCTGACGCGCGCACCCCGTTGGGTGCCTCCGCCGACAACGGTTTCAAGATCGTGGTCGTGGGCGGCTTCGGCGTCGGCAAGACCACCCTGGTCCGCTCGGTCAGCGAGATCCGTCCCCTCAACACCGAGGAGACGATGACCCAGGCCGGCGAGGCGGTCGACGACATCCGGGAGGTGCGCGGCAAGTCCGCCACCACCGTCGCCTTCGACTTCGGCCGGATCACCCTGGACGCCCGCAACGTGCTGTACCTGTTCGGGGCGCCGGGCCAGGAGCGGTTCTGGTTCCTGTGGGACCGGCTGTTCTCCGGCACCCTCGGCGCGGTCGTGCTCGTCGACACCCGGCGGATCGACGACTCCTGGTACGCCATCGACCGGCTGGAGAAGCACGGTACGCCGTTCATCGTGGCCTGCAACCACTTCGGCGGCCCCGTGCACCCGCCCCAGGACGTCCGGCACGCCCTCGACCTGGACCCGAACGTCCCGCTGGTCGACTGCGACGCCCGCTCCCGGGAGTCCGGCAAGCAGGTGCTGATCACGCTCGTGCAGCACGTCAAGAACCGGTACGCCGGCCCGTCCGCACCGGTGGACCTGCCCCGACAGGAGTTCGTGTGAGTCCCGAAGCCGTGCCGCTCGGCGGCCCCCGGTTCCAGACCGAACCGGCGCGTCTGTACCGCGAGATGCGGCGCGACCACGGCGCCGTCACCCCCGTCGTGCTCGACGGGGACGTGCCCGCCTGGCTGGTGGTCGGCTATCGCGAGCTGCACCAGGTGACCGGGGACCCGGTGCTGTTCAGCCGGGACTCGGAGCTGTGGAACCAGTGGGACACGATCCCCGACGACTGGCCGCTGCTGCCGATGATCGGCCGCAAGCAGCCGTCGATCCTCTACACCGTCGGCGAGCGGCACCGCGAGCGGGCCGGGATGATCAGTGACGCGCTGGAGGCGGTCGACCCGTTCGAACTGCGCGGCCACGCCGAGCGGTTCGCGGACGAGCTGATCGACGGGCTGTGCACCAGCGGCGAGGCCGACCTGATCGGCCAGTACGCGACGCTGCTGCCGGTGCGGGTCCTCGCGCGGCTGTACGGCTTCCCCGACGAGGAGGGTCCCGGCCTGGTCACCGCGCTCAACGACATGATCGACGGGCGTGAGCGGGCGATCGCCGGGCAGCAGCATCTGGCCTCGTCCATGGCGCAGTTGCTGGCCGACCGGAAGGCGGACCCGGCCGACGACGTGGTGTCGCGGATGCTCCAGGACAAGAGCGGGTTCACCGACGAAGAGATCATGCAGGACCTGATGGTCATGATGGCGGCCGGGCACCAGCCGACCGCCGACTGGATCGGCAACTCGCTGCGCCTGATGCTCACCGACGAGCGGTTCGCGGCCTCGCTGTTCGGCGGCCGCAACAGTGTCGCCGAGGCGATGAACGAGGTGCTGTGGGAGGACACCCCCAGCCAGAACATCGCCGGCCGCTGGGCCTCCCGCGACACCCAGCTGGGCGGCCGCCGGATCCGCGCCGGTGACCTGCTGATCCTCGGCCTGCAGGGCGCCAACTCCGATCCGCAGGTGCGCACCGACGCCTCCGCGCTGACCGGCGGCAACAACGCGCACTTCTCCTTCGGGCACGGCGAGCACCGCTGCCCGTTCCCCGCCCAGGAGGTCGCCGAGGTGGTCGCCCGGACCGGCATCGAGGTCGTCCTCGACCGGCTCCCGGACATCGACCTGGCGGTCCCGGCCGAGTCGCTCACCCGGCGGCCCTCGCCGTGGCTGCGCGGACTGAGTGAACTGCCCGTCAGGTTCACGCCCGTACCCACTCTCTGATCCGCACGTCCGCACCTCCGCACGTCCGCACCTCCGCACGTCCGCACCTCCACATCGAGAGACAGGCGCAGCACACCGCATGGCGCAGTTACCCGACCCTGCCCTGGGAGGCACGTCACGATGACGACCGGTACCGAAGAATCCCGGATCGCCCTCGACCCCTTCGTCACCGACCTCGAGGGCGAGAGCGCACGGCTGCGCGCCGCCGGTCCGCTCGCGGCCGTGGAGCTGCCCGGCGGGGTGCCCGTCTGGGCCGTCACGCGCCATGCCGAGGCCAAGGCGCTGCTCACCGACCCGCGGCTGGTCAAGGACATCAACGTGTGGGGGGCCTGGCAGCGCGGGGAGATCGCGCCGGACTGGCCGCTGATCGGCCTGGCCAATCCCGGCCGTTCGATGCTCACCGTGGACGGCACCGACCACCGCAGGATGCGCACGCTGGTCGCGCAGGCGCTCACCCCGCGCCGGGTGGAGCAGATGCGGGAGCGGATCGAGAAGCTCACCCAGGACCTGCTCGACGGGCTCCCGGCGGACGAGGAGAGCGTCGACCTCAAGGCGGCCTTCGCCTACCCGCTGCCCATGTTCGTGGTCGCCGACCTGATGGGCATCGACGAGGCCGAACTGCCCCGCCTGAAGGTGCTGTTCGAGAAGTTCTTCTCCACCCAGACCCCGCCCGCGGAGGTCATCGCGACCCTGACCGAGCTGGCGGGGATCATGGCGGCGACGGTCGCCGCCAAGCGGGCCGAGCCCGGCGACGACCTCACCAGTGCGCTGATCATGGCCTCCGAGGACGGCGACCACCTCACCGACGAGGAGATCGTCTCCACCCTCCAGCTGATGGTGGCGGCCGGGCACGAGACCACGATCTCCCTGATCGTCAACGCGGTGGTCAACCTCTCCACCCACCCCGACCAGCGCGCCAGGGTGCTCTCCGGCGAGGTGGACTGGTCGGCGGTGGTCGAGGAGACCCTGCGCTGGTCCACCCCGACCTCGCATGTGCTGATCCGGTTCGCCACCGAGGACGTGCCGGTCGGCGACAAGGTGCTCCCGGCGGGCGACGCGCTGATCGTGTCGTACGCCGCGATAGGCCGTGACGAGAACGCGCACGGGCCGAGCGCCGGGGAGTTCGACGTCGCCCGGGAGTCGGCGAACCGGCACATCTCCTTCGGGCACGGCCCGCACGTCTGCCCGGGTGCGGCGCTCTCCCGCCTGGAGGCGGGCGTGGCGCTGCCCGCGCTCTACGACCGCTTCCCCGGCCTGGAGCTGGCGGTACCGGCGTCGGAGCTGCGCAACAAGCCGGTGGTCACCCAGAACGACCTCTTCGAGCTGCCGGTGAAGCTCAACCCGTAACCGTCAGCGGGTGTGCACGGAGTACGACCTGGCTCCCGTGCCGGCCAGCCGGCCGCCGTCGACGATCAGGTACTCGTCGCGGATCGGCCGGCCGGCGAGCCAGTGCTCCAGGATCTCCCGGGTGCCGGCCGCGTAGCGGGCCTGCGCGGAGAGCGAGGAGCCGGAGATGTGCGGGGTCATCCCCTGGTGCGGCATGGTGCGCCAGGGGTGGTCGGCGGGCGCGGGCTGCGGGTACCAGACGTCGCCCGCGTAACCGGCCAGCCGGCCGCTGCGCAGCGCCCGGTCGACGGCGTCCCGGTCGACGATCAGGGCCCGGGCGGTGTTGATGAGATAGGCGCCGCGCTTCATCCTGCCCAGCAGCTCTTCGCCGAACAGTCCCTCGGTTTCCGGGTGCAGGGGCGCGTTGACGGTGACGACGTCGCAGTGCGGGGCCATGGCGGCCGCGCTCTCGTGAAAGGTCAGGTTCAGCTCGCGCTCGACGGACTCGGGCAGCCGGGTCCGGTCGGTGTAGTGCAGCTTCACGTCGAAGGGCGCGAGGCGGCGCAGCACCGCGAGCCCGATCCGGCCGGCGGCGACGGTCCCGACGTGCATGCCCTCCAGGTCGTAGGACCGGCTCACGCAGTCGGCGATGTTCCAGCCGCCGTCGAGCACCACCTGGTGCGAGGGCAGGTAGTTGCGGACCAGCCCCAGGATCATCATCACCACGTGCTCGGCGACGCTGATGCTGTTGCAGTACGTCACCTCGGCGACCGTCACCCCGTGCGCGATGGCGGCGTCGAGGTCGACGTGGTCGGAACCGATGCCTGCGGTGACGGCGAGCTTCAGGTTCTTCGCGGCGGCGATGCGCTCGGGGGTCAGGTACGCCGGCCAGAACGGCTGCGAGATGACGACGTCCGCGTCGGCCAGCTCGCGGTCGAAGACCGAGCCCGCGCCGTCCTTGTCGGAGGTGACGACGAGGGTGTGGCCGGCCTTCTCCAGGAAGGTGCGCAGGCCGAGTTCGCCCGAGACACTCCCCAGCAGGTGGCCGGGGGTGAAGTCGATCGCCTCGGGGGTCGGGGTGGTCTGGCCGCCCGGGTAGTGGTCGATGACGGGGATGTCGTCGCGGGCGTAGCTCTTCGGGTATCCGTCGGTCGGGTCGTCGTACAGGACGCAGAGCACCTTGGCCATGATGGCGGCTCCTCAACTCCGTTGCGGATGGCGCATTCCACGATCCTCGGGGGCAACTGCGCAGGTCAAAACGAACGTCGCTATCCCGTGATAGCCCGCTCCTATCATCAGCCGCGGCCGTCCAGGACGGCGTGCAGCCGGCTGTCGAGGGCGTCCCTGAGGCCGGCCTCCCGGGCGACCTTCACCAGGGCCCGGGCGAGCACGGACTGGGGTTCGCTGCGGGCGACGACGAGTCCGACCCGGGGGCCGTGGGCGGGGCCCTCCAGCGGGACCACGCGCATGCCCTCCGGGACGCCGAACATGTGCAGCCAGGCGTGCGAGATCACGCTGGACCAGCGGCCGCCCGGGAGGTGGGCGTACAGCCCGGCCACGCTGTCGGACTCGATCGCCGGGACGGGGGCCGCCCCGTCGGCGGCGAAGCACTCGTCGATGATCCGCCGGTTGCGCATCCGCTGCCCGAGCAGGCACAGCGGGAGGGCGGCGGCCTGCAACCAGGTGGCCGTGACGGCCTCCCCGAGGGGGCCGCCGACCGGGGTGAGCAGGACGTACCGCTCCTCGTAGAGCGGGAAGCGGCGGACCTGGCGCAGTTCGTCGTCGTCCAGGTAGGTCATGGCCGCGTCGAGTTCGAACCCGGCGAGGCCGCGCCTTATGTCGGCGGACGACAGGGACTCCATGGCCACCCGGGCGTGCGGATGCCGGTCGCAGAAGGGGCCGGTGAGGAGCGAGGCGACGGGGACGGCGGTGGGGACGATGCCCAGGCGCAGGGTGCCGGTGAGGCCGTCCCGCAGGGCCGACAGTTCCTGGCGGAGCGCGTCGCCCTCGGCGAGGATGCGGTGCGCCCAGGCCAGTACGACCTCGCCCTCGGGGGTCAGGCCCTCGTAGCGGCGGCCCCGGCGCACGATCGGCACTCCGAGTTCGTGTTCGAGCCGGCGGATGGCGGCGGACAGTGACGGCTGCGAGACATGGCAGGCGGCGGCCGCCCGGCCGAAGTGGCGCTCCCGGGCGAGCGCGACGAGGTATTCGAGCTGACGCAGCAGCATGCGGCCTCCACGGGCGGCTCGGCGACGGGCGCGGGTACGGGCACAGGCGGGTACGGGTTCCGGGTCTACGTCTACCGGATCGGCGGCGCGCGTTTGACTTCGAGTGCTCTTGAAGTCGTAGCGTCCATGAGGAGAACGAGTCAGCGGGAAAGGCTGGGAGTCACATGCAACAGCGCAATCTGGGAGATCTGTCGGTTTCCGCCATCGGCCTCGGCTGCATGGGCATGTCCGCCTTCTACGGGACCGCCGACCAGGACGAGGGGCTGCGGACCATCCACCGCGCGCGGGAACTCGGCATCACCTTCCTCGACACCGCGCAGCTCTACGGACCGCTCACCAACGAGTCGCTCGTGGGCGAGGCGATCCGGGGGCACCGGGACGAGTACGTGATCGCCACCAAGTTCAACTACCGCATGGACCACGCCGTGCCCGGCGACATGAGCAGCATCGGCCCGCAGGACGGCTCGGCCGAGCACGTCCGCAGCTCGGTGCACGGCTCGCTGGAACGCCTGGGCACCGACCACATCGACCTGTACTACCAGCACCGCGTCGACCCGAACGTGCCGATCGAGGAGACCGTCGGCGCGCTGGGCGAGCTGGTCGCCGAGGGCAAGGTGCGGTACATCGGGCTGAGCGAGGCCGGTCCCGAGACGATCCGGCGGGCCCACGCGGTCCACCCGGTCACGGCCGTGCAGAGCGAGTACTCGCTGTGGTCGCGCGACCCGGAGGACGGCGTGCTGCCGGCCTGCCGGGAGCTGGGCATCGGGTTCGTCCCCTACTCGCCGCTGGGCCGCGGCTTCCTCGCCGGCCGGTTCTCCTCCCCCGACGACCTGGACGCGAACGACTGGCGCCGCACCGGTCCCCGCTTCACCGGGGACAACCTGGAGGCGAACCTGCGGCTGGCCGACAAGGTGAAGGAGATCGCCGCCGAGAAGGACGTGACCCCGGCGCAGCTGGCCCTCGCCTGGGTGCTGGCGCAGGGCGACGGCATCGTCCCGATCCCGGGCACCAAGCGCCGCACCTACCTGGAGCAGAACGCGGGGGCGGTCGACGTCGAGCTGACCAAGGACGACCTGGCCCGGATCGAGGCCGAGGTGCCCCGGGCGGCGGGCGAGCGCTACGACGAGGCCGGGATGCGTTCCGTGGACCTGTAGGGCTCCGCCGGTTCGCGGTGGCCGGGCGGGGAGCGGTGACGCACGCTGGTAGGCATGGGGAGCCGGTGGAGCGTCGCGCGGCTGGGGCAGTCGTGGCAGTCCTCACACGTACTGCTGCTGCTCCCGGTGCTGCTCATCGTGCTGATCACGGTGGCGGCCATCGACTCGCCCCCGGACGTGCACCTGGGTCCCACCCTGGTCATCGCGCCCGCGCTCACCCCGTCGTTCGCCGGCCCCCGTACGACCGCGCTGGTGGGCGCGCTGGCGGTGGCCGCCCAGGTGGTGATCGCCGTGTTCCACGGCGGGCTCGTCAGCGCGAACCACATCGTGCAGCTGGTGACGCTGTCGATACTTTCGGTGATCATCGTGTTCTACTGCGCGGTCCGCGACCGGCGCCGTGCCCAGCTGGCCCAGGTCCGCTCGGTCGCCGAGGCCGCCCAGCACGTGCTGATGTGGCCGCTGCCCGAGCAGATCGGCCCGCTGCGGATCGCCTCGCTGTACCTGGCCGCCGAGGACGAGGCGCAGATCGGCGGCGATCTGTACGCGGTCACCCGCTCCGACGGCCAGGTCCGGGTGCTGATCGGCGATGTCCGGGGCAAGGGGCTGGCCGCGATCGGCGAGGCGGCGCTGCTGCTCGGGGCCTTCCGGGAGTCCGCCCACCGGGACATCCCCCTGCCGGAGCTGGCCGTCCTCCTGGAGCAGAGCGTGACCCGGTACGCGGCGGACCGGGACTCGCCGGAGGAGGCGGGCGAGCGGTTCGCGACCGCCCTGCTGATCGAGATCCCGGACCTGGACCCGGTGACCCGGATGACCAGCTGCGGCCATCCGCCGCCCCTGCTGCTGAGCCCCGGGCACGCGGTCACCGTCCCGAGCCTGCATCCGTCGCCGCCGCTGGGCGTGCACGGCACCCGGGCCACGGAACACACGGTGGACGTGTTCTCCTTCGAGCCGGGCGACACCCTGCTGCTGTACACCGACGGGGTCGTCGAGGCGCGGGACACCCGGCGCCGGTTCTATCCGCTGGCGACCCGGGTGGCGCAGTGGACCGACGCGTCTCCCGAGGCGCTGATCCACCACGTCCGGCGCGATCTGCTGGTGCACGCCGGCGGTCACCTCGGCGACGACGCGGCCCTGATCGCCCTGCACCGCACCCCGAGCGTGCACCGCCGTCAGCACCACGGCATCCGCGGCCACGACTCCGCGCGGGCGTAGCGGGCCTCAGTACTCCGTGGTCTGCGACTGCAGGTACGTCGTCAGGAAGGCGAGCTTGGCGTCGCTGTCGGCCACCGCGAGGGTGCCGAAATCCGCGCCGAGTTCCATGGTGCGCGGGGTGTCGGTGGCGAGGGCGGGCCAGTTGGTGAGGGAGTTGCCGTTCGGGTCGCCGGTGGCGGCGAAGCGGGCGACGTAGGAGGCGGTGGTGTCGGCGATGTCGTAGTCCTTGGCGGTCCAGGGGCGGCCGGTGTTGTAGAGGTAGCCGAGCAGGTAGTAGACGTCGGAGCCCTGGAAGGCGCCGGTCGCGTCGGTGCCGATGACCGGGTTGGTGTCGTCGTACCCGGGCGGGACGCGGGTCCAGAAGTAGGTGTGCACGGCGCTGGAATTGGCGGCGGTGTCCTTGAACTGGGTCGCCCACAGGAATGCGGAGACGCGTTCCTCGTCGCGGGCGTAGGCGCTGTACTGCTGGGCGGCCGTCGTGTCGCTGTCCGCCGGGTACAGGCCCAGGAAGGTGTCCGCCAGCCCCAGCGGGCCGAACGCGGAGCGGGCGTACGCCTTGAACGCGTCGAGCGTCAGCTTCAGGTCGGGCGAGGCGCCGTTGGCGTCCTTGCAGACGCCGGTCAGGACGGGCACGTCGGTCTCGGCGCAGGCTTTCAGCACGGCGGTGTAGGTGTCGGGCAGGACGTATCCGTCGAGGACATGACCGAAGTCGGCGGTGGTGTCGGCGGCCGCCCGGGAGACGAGGTCGTCGGCGTCCAGTGCGCGCAGGCCCGCGAGATCGGCGGCGCCCGCCCGGTCGGCGAAGGCGGTGCCGTCGGCCTCGGCGTCGGCGAGGGTCCGGTAGTGCCCGGGGCCCTGGGCGAGTCCGGGGTCCTTCGTGTACCGGACCCCCGAGGAGAGCAGTGCGCGGTGGTAGAGGCCCCTGGCGCGCCGGGACGCGAGCAGGATGTTCACGACGGACGCGCCCTGTGCCCAGCCCGCCAGGGTGACCCGGTCCGGGTCGCCGCCGAACGCGCCGATGTTCCGCTGGACCCACTCCAGCGCCGCGACGACGTCCTGGATCCCCCAGTTGCCGGAGCCGCCGTACCCGGACTCGGCGGTCAGCTCGGGGTGGGCGAGACCGCCGAGCGGGCCGACCCGGTGATCGAGGGTCACGACGACCACGCCCTTGGAGGCGAGCAGCGAGCCGTTGTAGATCTCCTGGCCCGACCACAGGGCCCGGTCGCCGCCGTACAGCCAGACGAGGACGGGGCGGCCGTCCCCCGAGCCGGTGGCCGACGTCCAGATGTTGAGGTTCAGGCAGTCCTCACCGAATTCGGGGAGCTGGTCGCTGAGGATGCCGGTGACCGGCTGCGGGCAGGCGGGGCCCCAGGAGTCGGCGGCGCGGACGCCGGTCCAGGAGGGGGCGGGCTGCGGCGGGCGCCAGCGGTTGGCGCCCGCGGTGGTGTCGGCGTACGGGATGCCCTTGTAGACGGTGACGCCGCGCAGGCTGCCCTGGACTCCGGTGACCTGGCCCGACTCCGTGGATATCACGGTGGCGGCGGAGGTCTTCGCCGCGGCCGGGGTGGCCAGCGTGCCGAGGAGTCCGGCCGCGGCGGCGGCGCCGAGGAAGCCGCGCCGGTTCAGCGGGGCGGAGGGCATGTCTGTGTCGCTCACGGGGGTTCCCTTTCGGGCGGTGGGGGGACGAACAGACGAGAAGCCTGGCGTCGGGGGACTCGCGCGGCAACCGCATCCGGGTGACTCACAGCAGGTCAACAGCCTCTGACAGCACGGATGTTGAAGCTGCTGTTCAATTGTCTTTGGGTCAAAGTTAAGTCGTAAGGGTGGTCGCCGGTCCGGGCTGACTGTCAGACTCCGCTTCGCCTTCAACAGACATGGAGTCGACATGCCCGACCTGCAACCCCCCACCCGCAGACGGCCGTTGCGCAAGGCCCTCGCCGCCGCCCTCGGGGCGCTCGCGCTGGTCGTCGCGGTGCCCGCCACGGCGCACGCCGACGTCCTGACGCTGCTGCCGCAGAACGCCGACGGTCTGGAGCAGACGTTCTCCCCGGCCTACGACTACGACGGCGACGGCTGCTACGCCACCGCGGCCATCGGCGCCGACGGCACCATCAACCCCGGTCTGGCGCTCGGCGGTGACGTCAACGGCCACTGCCACGACTACGCGCAGCTGGCCAACGCCAACACGTACTCCCGCGAGAAGTGCAACAACGGCTGGTGCGCGGTGATGTACGCCAGCTACTTCGAGAAGGACCAGGCGACGCTCGGGCCGCTGGCCATCGGGCACCGGCACGACTGGGAACACGTCATCGTGTGGATCCAGAACAACCAGGTGCAGTACGTCTCGGTGTCCCAGCACAGCAGCTACCAGGTGGCGGCCGCCTCGGCGATCCGGTTCGACGGCACCCACCCGAAGATCGTGTACCACAAGGACGGCGTGTCCACCCACGACTTCCGCTTCGCCAACTCCAACGACGAGCCGCCGGAGAACGTGACCGGCGGCTGGTTCTACCCGCGTCTGGTGGGCTGGGACGGCTACCCGGCGGGCTACCGCGACAAGCTGATGAACGCGGACTTCGGCGACGCCACCATCAAGATCAAGGACGGCTCGTTCAACGCCAACCTGGGGTACTCCATGCCGTCCGGGATCTCCTTCGACCCGAACGCCTGAGCCGGGCGGGGCCCTCGACGGGCCGGGCCGGGTCGTCGAGGGCCGGCCGGCAGCCCGGTCGGCCCTCATCGGGGCGGATGCCTTCGGCGAGGTCCTCGTCCAGGACCCCGGCCTCAGTGGCGCC
>NZ_JBSHBL010000093.1:0-37489 GCF_053611985.1 Streptomyces sp. NPDC054770 | reverse complement strand
CTGCCTGGCCTCCCCAACCAATCTATTGCTCCCCGCTACACCCCCCGGGGCCACCTCTTCGTCGTCCGTTGTCCCATGTTCCGGATAATGATCGTCCTGTTGTCAGTGGGGACCGGTACGCTCGAAAGCACGATGACAGAGGACCTCTCACCGGCCGAGCGGTATGCGGCGGCCCGCAGGCGGGCCGCCGAGCAGGCCACCGCGCTCGCGTCGTTCCGCGAGATGTACGACTTCGGCCTCGACCCCTTCCAGATCGAGGCCTGCCAGGCGCTCGAAGCCGGAAAGGGCGTACTGGTGGCCGCCCCCACCGGCTCCGGCAAGACGATCGTGGGCGAGTTCGCCGTCCACCTCGCCCTCAGGCAGGGCAAGAAGTGCTTCTACACGACACCCATCAAGGCGCTGTCGAACCAGAAGTACGCCGACCTCTGCCGCCGCTACGGCGACGGCATGGTCGGCCTGCTCACCGGTGACAACAGCATCAACCCGGACGCCGCCGTGGTCGTCATGACCACCGAAGTCCTGCGGAACATGCTGTACGCGGGCTCCCAGACCCTCATCGGCCTCGGCTACGTGGTCATGGACGAGGTGCACTACCTCTCCGACCGCTTCCGCGGCGCCGTCTGGGAAGAGGTGATCATCCACCTCCCGGAGTCCGTGACCCTGGTCTCCCTGTCGGCCACCGTCTCCAACGCCGAGGAGTTCGGCGACTGGCTCGACACCGTCCGCGGCGACACCGAGGTCATCGTCTCCGAGCACCGGCCCGTCCCGCTGTTCCAGCACGTACTCGCCGGACGCCGGATGTACGACCTGTTCGAGGAGGGCGAGGGCCACAAGAAGGCCGTCAACCCCGACCTCGCCCGGCTGGCCCGGATGGAGGCCACCAGGCCGTCGTTCCAGGACCGCAGACGCGGCCGTGCCATGCGCGAGGCCGACCGGGAGCGGGAGCGCAGGCAGCGGTCCCGGGCCTGGACACCGGGCCGCCCCGAAGTCATCGAACGGCTCGACGCCGAGGGCCTGCTGCCCGCCATCACCTTCATCTTCAGCCGCGCCGCCTGCGAAGCCGCCGTCCAGCAGTGCCTGTACGCGGGACTGCGGCTCAACGACGACGAGGCGCGGGAGCGGGTGCGCGCCCTCGTCGAGGAGCGCACCTCGTCGATCCCGCCGGAGGACCTGCACGTCCTCGGCTACTACGAGTGGCTGGAGGGCCTGGAGCGCGGCATCGCCGCCCACCACGCCGGCATGCTCCCGACCTTCAAGGAGGTCGTCGAGGAACTGTTCGTACGCGGCCTGGTGAAGGCCGTGTTCGCCACCGAGACCCTCGCGCTCGGCATCAACATGCCCGCCCGCTCGGTCGTGCTGGAGAAACTCGTCAAGTGGAACGGCGAGCAGCACGCCGACATCACCCCGGGCGAGTACACCCAGCTGACGGGCCGTGCGGGCCGGCGCGGCATCGACGTCGAGGGCCACGCGGTGGTGCTGTGGCAGCGCGGCATGAGCCCCGAGCACCTCGCCGGGCTGGCCGGCACCCGCACCTATCCGCTGCGGTCCAGCTTCAAGCCGTCGTACAACATGGCCGTCAACCTGGTCGACCAGTTCGGGCGGCACCGCTCCCGGGAGCTGCTGGAGACGTCGTTCGCGCAGTTCCAGGCCGACAAGTCGGTCGTCGGGATCTCCCGTCAGGTGCAGCGCAACGAGGAAGGGCTCGCCGGCTACAAGGAGTCCATGACCTGCCACCTCGGCGACTTCGAGGAGTACGCGCGGCTTCGGCGGGAGTTGAAGGACCGGGAGACCGAACTGGCCCGGCAGGGCGTGTCCCAGCGGCGCGCCGAGGCCGCCGTGGCACTGGAGAAGCTCAAGCCGGGCGACGTCATCCACGTCCCGACCGGCAAGTACGCCGGGCTCGCGCTGGTCCTTGACCCCGGGCTGCCCGCCGGGCGGTCCAACGGCCACCGCGGCTTCGAACAGCACGACGGGCCCCGGCCGTTGGTGCTGACGGCCGAGCGGCAGGTCAAGCGGCTCGCCTCCATCGACTTCCCGGTGCCGGTCGAGGCGCTGGAGCGGATGCGGATCCCCAAGTCCTTCAACCCCCGCTCCCCGCAGTCCCGTCGGGACCTCGCCTCCGCGCTGCGCACCAAGGCCGGGCACATTCCGCCGGAGCGGGCCCGCAAGCAGCGGTCCCAGGCGGCCGACGACCGCGAGATCGCGCGGCTGCGCACCGCGATCCGCGCGCACCCCTGCCACGGCTGCAACGACCGTGAGGACCACGCCCGTTGGGCCGAGCGCTACCACCGGCTGATCCGGGACACCTCACAGCTGGAGCGGCGGATCGAAGGGCGGACCAACACCATCGCCCGCACCTTCGACCGGATCGTGGCACTGCTGACCGAGCTGGACTACCTGCGCGGCGACGAGGTCACCGAGAACGGCAAGCGGCTGGCGCGGCTGTACGGCGAACTCGACCTGCTCGCCAGCGAGTGCCTGCGCGCGGGTGTCTGGGAGGGGCTCGGCCCCGCCGAACTCGCCGCGTGCGTCTCGGCGCTGGTGTACGAGGCCCGGGTCAGCGACGACGCGATGGCGCCCAAGCTGCCCTCCGGGAAGGCGAAGGCCGCGCTCGGCGAGATGGTGCGGATCTGGGGGCGGCTGGACGCCCTCGAGGAGGACTTCCGGATCACGCAGACCGAGGGGGTCGGGCAGCGCGAACCCGACCTGGGGTTCGCCTGGGCCGCGTACATGTGGGCCACCGGGATGGGGCTGGACGAGGTGCTGCGGGAGGCGGAGATGCCGGCCGGCGACTTCGTCCGGTGGTGCAAACAGGTCATCGACGTACTGGGACAGATCTCGGCCGCGGCCCCGGTGGAGGGTTCGACCGTGGCGAAGAACGCACGCAAGGCGGTCGACCTGGTGCTGCGGGGAGTCGTCGCCTACTCGTCGGTGGGATGACGGATGTGAGCCCGTGAGGCCTGTCCGGCGGATCCGATCCGCCGGACAGGCCCCCGCTTTCGGTACGGGCTCAGCGCTTGAGCGTGAAGGTGAAGTCGCCGGAGAGCCTGCTGTTCAGCCGGACCGCCGACACGATCTTCCCCTCTGCGACCAGCCGCTCGACCTCGGCCCGCGGCAGAGCGCAGCCCTCGGAGACCAGCCGCACCGGCCGGACCGGGATCCGCGCCGCGAAGCGGACCGAGACGTCGATCACCTCACGGTCCAGGTGATCCGATCCGCCGGTGTCGAGGCGCCAGGCGTTGTCCCAGTCGAGGGCGATGCGGTTACGGTGCCGCACGACCGGATCCCGGAGCAGCTCGGCCGCCAGACCGGGGTCGTTGCCATGCAGCCGCTCCAGCAGTTCGGGCCGTACGGAGCGCACGTTCGCCCGCTCCAGGAGCGTCAGCTTCGCCGTCTCCCCGCACCCGGTGCAGAGCACGAGGAGCCAGGCGTCGATGAGCTTGTGGTGTGCGTTGACGCGGAACTTGCCGCTCGCCCGGAAGCGTTCCGACCCGCACGTGTGGCATCGGCGCAGGACAAGCGGCAGGCAGGTGGGCATGACCACCCAGTTGGTGAGCACAGAAGTACACCGGTTCCAGTGAGAAATCCGCAGCAAGAAGAGGCGCGGCGCACAGCACAGGCGCGACGCGCGACCGATCAGCGCTCGGGAGGTCTCACACGGTGTACAACGGCACGTCCTTGGTCAGACGACTGGGGCCGGCAGCACGGTAACGGCGCACAGCGGCGCCGTTCCAGTGGTTTTCCGGGTTTTCCGAGGGCCGGGCACGGCCGTCAGCCCTCCGCCAGGAAGGCTCGCCAGCCTCCGTGGTGCGTGATGTCCTCGGCGTCCGCAAGCGCGCCCGGCTCGCACAGGAAGCCGGGGACGCTGGTGCCGTCGGCCAGTTCCACGCTGCCCAGGGCCATGGGCCGGGGGAGCGCGGCCAGCAAGCGGCCCAGGCCCTCGGCCGGCAGGCTCCACACCTCCGCCTCGATCGCCGCCCCGCCCGCTCCCACGTTCACCAGACCCGGCTTGGGCGGAGTCGTCGCAAGGGCGTGCAGGCGGTACGACGGAGCCGTCGTCGTCGTGCGGTCCAGTACCGCCCCCAGCGCCAGGAGCTGGGGGTTGAGCGGCTGACCCGTCAGGTGGGCGCCGACCACCGCCAGGCTCACCCGCGGCTCCAGGGCCCGGGCGATCGTGGCCAGCCGGCCGTCCGTGAACGCCGGGCCGATCAGCATCACGCCGAACGGCAGACCGTTCACCTCGCCGGCCGGTACCGCCACCGCCGCCAGGTCGAAGAGGTTCGTGGAGTTGGTGAAGCGGCCCAGGCGGGCGTTGGCGCCCAGGGGGTCGGCCGCCACCTCGGCCAGGGTCGGGTGGCCGGGGGCGGTGGGGAGCAGCAGGGCGTCCGCGTCGGCGAGTTCGGCCAGGGCGCGGGCGCGCAGGTCCGCCAGCCGCTCCTGGTCGGCGAAGAGCCGGTGGGCCGGGATGTCGCGGGCCCGGGTGATGATGCCGGCCACGGTGGGGTCGAGGCCCTCGCCGCCGGAGGAGATCAACTTGTCGATGAAGGCACCCACCGCCGTGTAGCGCTCGGCGACGAACGCGCCCTCGTAGAGCATCGCCGCGGCCTCGGTGAACGGGGTCAGGTCGAGGGGGCGGATCGAGGCGCCCGCTGCCCTCAGCCGGTCCACCGCCGCCTCGTAGGCCTCCGCCCAGCCCTCGTCCAGCTCGCCGAGCTGGGGGAGGGGCGGGACCGCGATGCGCCAGGGGGCCGGGGGGCGCGGGGGGAGGGACGGGAGGGGACGGTCCGGGTGGTATGTGACATAGCACAGGGCCTGCTCCGCCTCCGCCAGCGTCCGGGCGAACACCGTCACGCAGTCGAGCGACGCGCAGGCCGGGACGACACCGGCCGTCGGCACCAGGCCGCGGGTCGGCTTCAGGCCGACGATGCCGTTGAAGGCCGCCGGGACCCGGCCGGAGCCCGCGGTGTCCGTGCCGAGGGCGAGGTCGACGATGCCGAGGGCCACGGCGACGGCCGAGCCGGAGCTGGAGCCGCCGCTGATCCGGGCGGGGTCGATCGCGTTGCGGACCGCGCCGTGCGGGGAGCGGGTGCCCACCAGGCCGGTCGCGAACTGGTCGAGGTTGGTGGTGCCGAGGGCGAGCGCACCGGCCGCGCGCAGCCGGGCCACCACCGGGGCGTCGGCCTCCGGTGTGTAGGCGTACGCCGGGCAGCCCGCGGTCGTGGGCAGCCCGTGTACGTCGATGTTGCCCTTGGCGGCGAACAGGCGGCCCGCGAGGGGGAGGTGTTCCCCCGCGGCCACCCGCTCGTCGACGGCGCGGGCCTCCGCCTCCACCTCTGCCCGCGGGCGCAGGTCGATCCAGATCTCGGGGCGGTCGACCGCTTCGATGCGCGCGTAGGCGGCACGGACACGGGAGACGGTGCTGGACATGCTCTTGCTCCTGTCGCTCAGTTCGCGGCCGGCGCCAGGACGAGCAGTGCCGTCCCCGCCTCCACCTGGTCGCCGGGCCGGGCCAGGATCTCCGCCACCACACCGGGCATCGGCGCGTGCACCCTGGACTCCATCTTCATCGCCTCCAGGGCGAGGAGCGGCTGACCCGCCGTCACCTCGTCGCCCGGTGCGACGTTCAACTGCCATACCGAGGCCGCGAACTCGGCCTCTATCAGGCGGCCGCCCGGCGGGACGGACACCTCGGCCGGGGCGGCGGCCGGTGCCGCCGAGGCCTCCGCCCGCGCGAACTCGCCCGCCGCTTCCCACGCGTCGCGCTCCGCCGCGAAGGCCGTCTGCTGCCGTGACCTGAACTCCGCGATGGACCCGTCGTGTTCGGCGAGGAAGGCCTGGTACGCGGAGAGGGAGAAGGTGCCCTCCTCGATGCGCGGGACGAAACGGCCGGAGACGATGTCGGCGCGCAGGTCGAGGAGTTCGTCGGCCGACACCGGATACCACTTGATGCGGTCGAAGAAGCGCAGCAGCCAGGGCGAGCCCGGCTCGAAGGCGCCGCGCTGCTGCCAGCCCGACCACACCTGGGTCGTCCGGCCGACGAACTGGTAGCCGCCGGGCCCCTCCATGCCGTAGATGCACAGGTAGGCGCCGCCGATGCCGACGGAGTTCTCGGCGGTCCAGGTGCGGGCCGGGTTGTACTTGGTGGTGACCAGGCGGTGGCGCGGGTCGAGCGGGGTGGCCACCGGGGCGCCCAGGTACACGTCGCCCAGGCCCAGGACCAGGTACTCCGCGTCGAACACCGTCCGGTAGACGTCGTCGACCGCGGTCAGGCCGTTGATCCGGCGGATGAACTCGATGTTCCAGGGGCACCAGGGGGCGTCGTCGCGGACGCCCGCCATGTAGCGGGCGATGGCCTCGCGGGTCGCCGGGTCGTCCCAGGAGAGGGGGAGGTGGACCGTGCGGGAGGGGACCACCAGTTCGTCGGTGGGCGGCAGCCCGAGGACGATCTCCCTTACCAGGAGCAGGAGTTCGGCCTGCGAGAGGGTGCTCGGGTCGGTCCGGATCTGGAGCGAGCGGATGCCCGGCGTGAGGTCGGTGACCCCGGTCGGGTCCGCCGCCGTCACCGCCTCCATCAGCGCGTGGACGCGCATCCGCAGGGCGAGGTCCAGCTGCATGGGACCGAACTCGACCAGCAGGTTGTCGTCGCCGCTGCGCCGGTAGGTCACGTCACCGTCCCGGGCCAGCACACCGCCGTCGACGATCTCGGGGCGGGGCGCCCCCGTCGTGTCGACCGGGGTGAAGCGGACCGTGTCACCGGGGCGGAGCTGGCCCAGCTTCCAGCGCTCGCCGCTCAGGACCGTCGCCGGGCAGACGAAGCCGCCGAGGGAGGGTCCGTCGGGGCCGAGCAGCACCGGCATGTCGCCGGTGTAGTCGACGGCGCCGACCGAGTACGGGGTGTCGTGGATGTTGGACGGGTGCAGGCCCGCCTCGCCGCCGTCGGTGCGCGCCCAGCGCGGCTTGGGGCCGACCAGCCGGACCCCGGTGCGCGCCGAGTTGAAGTGCACCTTCCACTCGGCCGCGTAGAAGTCCCGGATGTCGTCCTCGGTGAAGAACTCCGGGGCGGCATGCGGGCCTTCGACGGCCGCGAGCTGCCAGTCGGCGGTGAAGCGCGGGCGTTCGGCGACCGGCTCGCCGTCCGTCACCGCTCCGCCGTGCAGGACGTCGCCCGTGCGCAGGGCCCGGCCGCCGTGACCGCCGAACCGGCCCAGGGTGAAGGTGCTCGCGCTGCCGAGGAAGGCGGGCACGTCCAGGCCGCCGCCGGCGAACAGGACGTAGGTCCGCAGCCCGTGCTCGGCCGGGGCGCCGATCTCCAGCAGGCCGCCGGCCGGGACCGTCACCGGTTCCCACTGGGCGACCGGTGTGCCGTCGACCGTCACCGGGGCCGGGGCGCCGGTCACGCAGACGGTGGTGGGGTGGGTGAAGCGCAGGGACGGGCCCTGGAGGGTGCATTCGAGGCCGGGCGCGCTCTCCGGGTTGCCCAGGGCGTGGTTGCCGAGGCGGAAGGAGCGGTCCTCCATCGGGCCGCTCGGGGGGACGCCGACCTGCCAGTAGCCGGTGCGGCCCGGCCAGTCCTGGACGGTGGTGAGGGTGCCGGCGGCGACGACCTCGATCCGGGGGGTGGGGTCGGTGACCGTGGCGAGGGTCGCCGTGGAGTGGGCGGCCGAGCGGAAGTCCCGGCCGGCGAGGGCCGCCCGGACCAGGCCGAGGTTCGTCTCGATACCGTCGACGCGGGTGCCGGCCAGCGCCTCGTCCAGCCGGCGCAGCGCCTGGGCGCGGTCGGGGCCGTACGCGATGACCTTCGCGAGCATCGGGTCGTACGACGTCGTCACCTCGGTGCCGGTCTCCACCCAGCCGTCGACGCGTACCCCGTCCGGGAACTCCACCCTGGTCAACAGGCCCGCGCTGGGCCGGTGTTCGCGGGACGGGTCCTCGGCGTAGACGCGGGCCTCGACGGCGTGGCCGCGCGGTGCGCCCGGGTCGCGGACGACGTCGCTCTCGCCGCGCGCGAGGCGCAGCATCCAGGCGACCAGGTCGACGCCGTAGATCTCCTCGGTGACCGGATGCTCCACCTGGAGGCGGGTGTTGACCTCCAGGAAGTAGGCCTCCTCGCGGGCCGCGTCGTACACGAACTCGACCGTGCCCGCCGAGCGGTAGCCGACCGAGGCGCACAGGTCGCGGGCGGCGGTGGCGAGTTGCGCGCGGACGTGCGGGGGCAGGCCGGGGGCGGGGGCCTCCTCGACGACCTTCTGGTTGCGGCGCTGGAGGGAGCAGTCGCGGTCGCCGAAGGTGACGACCCGGCCGGCGCCGTCGCCGAAGACCTGGACCTCGACGTGGCGGGCGTGCTCGACCAGGCGTTCCAGGAAGACCCCGGCGGAGGAGAAGGAGGCGGCGGCCACCCGCTGGACGCGGTCCCAGGCGTCGGTCAGTTCATCGGCCGATCGACATGCCGACATGCCGATGCCGCCGCCACCGCCGGTGGCTTTGAGCATGACCGGGTAGCCGATCGCGGCCGCCTCTCGGAGGGCCTCGTCCAGGTCGCGCAGCAGCCCGGTGCCCGGTGCCAGCGGTACCCCGGCCGCCTGCGCCGCCGCCCGTGCCGTGTGCTTGGCGCCGAACAGCTCCAGCTGCTCCGGGGCCGGGCCGACGAACACGATCCCGGCCTCCTCGCAGCGCCGGGCGAAGCCGGCGTCCTCGGAGAGGAAGCCGTAGCCGGGGTGGATGGCGCCCGCGCCGGTGTCCTTGGCGGCCTTCAGCACCAGGTCCGCGTCGAGGTAGGACTCCTTCGCCGGGGCCGGGCCGAGGCGCACCGCCTCGTCGGCCAGACGTACGTGCGGGGCCGAGCGGTCGGGGTCGGAGTAGACGGCGACCGTGCGCAGGCCCAGTTCGCGGGCGGTGCGGATGATGCGGACGGCTATCTCGCCGCGGTTGGCGATCAGCAGCTTCTCGAAGGAGGTCATCCCGCGGCCCCGGTGACCGTCATCTGCACGGCCGTCGGGTCGAAGCCGTTGCAGGGGTTGTTGATCTGGGGGCAGTTGGAGACCAGGACCAGGACGTCGCGTTCGGCGCGCAGGGTCAGCTTCAGGCCCGGGGCCGAGAGGCCGTCGACGATGCCGAGGGTGCCGTCCTTCTCGACCGGCACGTTCATGTACCAGTTGATGTTGGAGACCAGGTCGCGCTTGCCGAGGCCGTACTTCGCGCCCTCCGCCAGGAAGTTGTCCACGCAGGCGTGCTGCGACCAGGTGTGGTGGCCGTAGCGCAGGGTGTTGGACTCCTTGGAGCAGGCGCCGCCCACCGTGTCGTGGCGGCCGACCTCGTCGGCGGTCACGGTCATCAGCGGGGTGTGCTCGTTGGAGAGCAGCACGCTGCCGGTGGTGAGGAAGAGGGAACCCTGGGCGTGGATGGTGTCCGGCGCGCTGTAGCGGACCGCCGTGTCGTGGGCGTCGTAGACGAGGAAGTCGACGGCCTGGTTGCCGTGCAGGTCGGTGATGGTGAGGCTGTCGCCCTCGCGGATCACGGCGGACCAGGCGGCGCGGGCCGGGACGACGGTCTGCGTGCTCATGCGAGCCCCCTCGCGGCGAGGAATTCGGCGGTGTTGAGGAAGGCGCGGCGGCCTTCGGGGGTGGCGTCCCAGAGCGGGTCGCCGGGCGGGGTGGGGGCGGCGCGCCAGGCCAGTACCTCCAGGGGGGTGCTGACGTAGTCGGTGCGCGGGTCGGCCGGGTGCGGGACGTTCGCGATCAGTACGGTCACGTCCTGCTCGGCGCGGAGCGTGACGCTGCCGCCGGGGCCGGCCGAGCCGGTGAAGTCCAGCGTGCCG
Source organism: Streptomyces sp. NPDC054770 (assembly GCF_053611985.1). Taxonomy (NCBI): domain Bacteria; kingdom Bacillati; phylum Actinomycetota; class Actinomycetes; order Kitasatosporales; family Streptomycetaceae; genus Streptomyces; species Streptomyces sp. NPDC054770. Next base: position 27,675 of record NZ_JBSHBL010000093.1, on the reverse strand, counting down.
TCGTCGCGCACCTCCACGCCCTGGAAGAACGACAGGGACGGCGGCAGGTCGCGCGGTTCGAGGCCGTTCTTGGCAGCCGCCAGCTTGAAGAGCTCGCGGCCGGCGGGGGAGGGCGACTGCGGGGTGCCGTCGCCGTACCTGTGGGTGTTCCGTACGAGGGTGGAGGTGCCGCACAGCGCGTCGTGCCGGCCGGAGGTGTCGGCGACCACGGAGGCCAGCACCCGGCCCTGGTCGGAGAGGAGCAGCACGCCCTCGCCGAGGTAGGCGTTCCACTGGACCTTGACCGTGTCGGCGACGTTCAGCCGCTCCCAGGGGCGGCCGTCGGCGTACAGCAGGAGGTGGGCGCAGGCGTCGCCGCCCGGGTCGGTCAGGCGCAGCTCGGTGCCGCGGGCCAGGACGCGGTGCGTGTAGTTGCCGCCGGCCACCGTCTCGGCCCACACCAGGTGGCCCGCCTCGCAGGGCGGGTCGGGCCAGTCGGCGGCCGGTACGACGGGCATGGCCTCGGCGCGGGTGCCCTCCTGGGCGCGGGCGTGCGCCCGGGCCCCGTACGTGGTCGCTGTCGCCATCGCTGACCTCCGGCTCCTTGGACTCGAGTCCGACTCAGGGATATTTCTGTCGCCCGACAGAAATTAGGTGCGGGCCGGGTCGGCGGTGTTGCCGTGGCGTTCCGGCCCGGTTACCGAGGGCTCACCGGGGGCGGGCGGCCCGGCGGGCGGGGCGTCGGAGTGATCGCCGTACGACGCCGTGTGCGAGGATCGAACGCATGGGGACGAGCAGTGGCCGCCGGGTGGGCCGGCCGCGGGCCGCGCAGCGACCGGACAGCGGGCTCGAGCCGCGGGCCGAACTGCTGGCTGCCGCGGCCGAGTTGTTCACCACCCGCGGCTACGCGGCCACCACCACCCGGGCCGTCGCCGAGCGGGCGGGCATGCGGCAGGCGTCGATGTACCACTACGTCTCCGGTAAGGAAGATCTGCTCGCCGAGCTCCTTGAGTCCACCGTCACGCCGTCCCTGGCCTGCGCCCGGGAGCTGCTCGCGGATGACGCGGCCCCGGCCGAGGAGCGGCTGCGGGTCCTGTGCCGGGCCGACGTGGAGCTGCTGTGCGCCGGGCCGCACAACCTCGGCGCGCTCTACCTGCTGCCCGAGGTGCGCACCGAGCGGTTCGCCGGCTTCCATGCCGTACGGGCCGAACTCAAGGACGCCTACCGGCAGTTGATCGCCGCCACGGCGGCCGGCGGCGCGCTGGCCAAGGGGGAGCTGGAGCTGCGGACCGATCTCGTCTTCGGCTTGATCGAGGGCGTGATCCTCGTCCACCGCTCCGAACCGGAGCGCCCCGCCCGCGAGTTCGCCCGCGCCACGGCCGACGCCGCGCTGCGGATCGTAGGGGTCTGAACCCGGCGGAGGTTTCGCCTCGGAGAGCCGTTTCACCCGTCACGGTGAGTCACTCTCGCGCGTCCGTACGCCGTCACGGAACGTGTGCGAACAAACTCTCTGTGTGCAAAATGACCGAGGGTACTCCAGTCCTTTGGGCGTTTTCAGGTGCTTGCCGAATATGACACGGCGTTGATCCGGTCGGACTAAGCTCGCCCGCGGCGCACCGAGTTGAGGTGAATTCGTGCGCCTGTTCCCAAACATACGGAAGATCCAGACTGCTCCATGAACCTTCCCCCCACGAGCTTCCCCGACACCCAGCCGATTCGTCTCAGAAGGCATACATGGTGAGTGTGCAATCGCCTCCCAACGGCCGTGAACTTTCCCTGGCACGCGTACTGTTGCTGCCCGCCATACTGATGGCCGCGGCGACCGCCGCCGCCGTCGTCCTGGTGGCGGGGTCCGCCCGGATCGCCGTCGGCACGTGCGGCGCCGTCGGCATGCTGCTGGTGCTCGCGACGGCGGCGGAAGCGGTGCGCCGCGGCCGAAGGCTCCGGGACGCCCGGGCCGAGTACGACCGTCACCGTGCGTATCTGGAACGACGCCTCACCGCGGGCGAAGAGGAGATCGACCGCCTCGCCAGTGAGGTCTTCCCGACCGCGCTCTACCGCCTGAAGGCCGGCGAGTCACCCAAAGAGGTGGTTCGCCAGGTCTTCGAGCTGGACCCGCGGATGCGCAACGCCCCCGAGTCGCAGCGCCGGCTGATCCGCGTCATGCTCGACATCGTCGACGAGGAGGACCTCCAGCGCGACTCCCTGGAGCGCTCGTTCGTCAGCGTCGCCCGGCGCGTCCAGGCCATCGTCCACCAGCAGGCCCACGAACTGCGGGAGATGGAGGAGGACCACGGCCGCAACCCCGAGGTCTTCGACGACCTGCTGCGCATCGACCACGGCACCGCGCTGATCGGACGCCTCGCCGACTCGGTCTCCGTGCTCGGCGGCGGCCGCCCCGGCCGCCAGTGGCCCAACCCCGTCGCCCTCTACAGCGTGCTGCGCGGCGCCATGTCCCGGATCCTGGAGTACCGGCGCATCGAACTGCACTCCATCTGCCAGGTCAACATCAAGGGCACCTCCGTCGAGCCGCTCATCCACGCGGCCGCCGAACTCCTCGACAACGCCACCCGCTACTCGCCGCCCTCCACCAAGGTGCACGTCACCGCCGTCGAGGTGCAGTCCGGCGTGTGCATCGAGATCGAGGACGCCGGTGTCGTCCTCAACGAGGAGGCCCGCGGCCGCCTCGAGGGCCTGCTGGAGAAGGCCAAGCAGGGCAAGGACATCCAGGTGCTGGGCGAGAACCCGCGCCTCGGCCTCTCCGTCGTCGGCCGCCTGTGCACCACGTACGACATGGACGTCTCGCTGCGCGCCTCCGCGTACGGCGGCGTCCGGGCCGTCCTCATCGTGCCCAGCGACATGATGACCACCGACCCGGCCCCCGGCATCGCCCACGGCATCGGCGCCACCGGTATCCCGAAGCCCGAGCTCGGCGCCCTCGAAGGCCCCAAGCGGCCGCCCAAGAAGCGCCGGCCCACCAGCCCCCGCATCCCGGCCGGTATCTCCATGGAGGACGACGTCCCCGAGGTCACCGAATGGACGGCGGGCGGGCTGCCGCAGCGGCGCAGCAAGATGAAGACCCCGCTCAGCCAGCGCTACGCCGAGCAGGCCGCCATCGAGCGCGCCGAACGCGAGGGCAACCCGACCATCTGGTCGCAGCACAAGGAGCCCGAGCCCGAGCAGCCGGAGCCGGAGCGCCGTGAGCCCGGCCTCTGGGTCGAGGCGTTCTTCGAGGGGCTCAAGAAGAACAACCCGGGTGTCCACCCCACCGACTTCACCCGGAACCCCACCAAGTACCAGCATCTGATCAACGATCCGGCCGGCCCCGAGGCCGATGACGAGGGGGACCTCAAGTGATCCAGCAGCGAGGCAACTTCGACTGGATGCTCAAGCAACTCGCCGACGGCGTACCGGGCGTCGAGATGATCGTCGTGCTCTCCGCGGACGGTCTGCGCATCGCCCGGCACGGCGGCGACCCCGACGCCGCCGACCGGCTCGCCGCGGCCTGCGCGGGCGTGCAGAGCCTGGCCAGTGCCGTCGCCCAGGAACTCCCCATCAGCAACGGCGACATGAACCTCGTCCTGATCGAGATCGACAGAGGCTACTTCTACCTCATGTCCGCCGGCGCCAACGCCTACCTCGCCGTGCTCGCCGACGTCACCTGCGAGCCGGGCCGGATGAGCGAGATGATGCGCGACCTCGTCGTCCGCATCGGCACCCACCTCACCAGTCCGCCCCGGCGGAACGGGCAGACCGTATGACTCCTCCGCAACGCAAACGGCGCCGGCCCAGTCCGGAACACGTACCGTCCCCGCTCCCGGCCACGCCGCCGCCCCCTGAGAGCGGCGGCGAGGAGGGCGACAACAAGAACCCCGAACGGCTCTACGTCATCAGCGGTGCCGACGGCGCCCGGGCCGAACTCGACCTGGTCACCTTAATCGTGGCGCGCGCCGCCGCACCGCCCTCCGTCACCCCCGAGCAGGCGGCGCTGCTCCGGCTCTGTCTGGCCCCCCTGTCCGTGGCCGAGCTCTCGGCCTACCTCAACCTGCCGTTCAGCGCGATGACGGCACTGATCACCGAGCTGATCACGGCCGAACTGGTGCAGGCGCGCGTCCCGATCGTCCGCCAGGCGCTCCCCGACCGATCACTTCTCGAAGCGGTGATGCATGGACTTCAAAAGCTCTGAGGCGATCCCCGGCCCCCGCACCGAGGACCATCTGCCGCACACCGCACAGGCCGCGGTGAAGATCGTGATCGTGGGCGGCTTCGGAGTCGGCAAGACCACCATGGTCGGTTCCGTCAGCGAGATCAGACCGCTGACCACCGAGGAGACCATGACCCAGGCCGGCATCGGCGTCGACGACAACTACGGCTCCGAATCGAAGACCGCCACCACCGTGGCCATGGACTTCGGCCGCATCAGCATCACCGACCAACTGGTCCTCTACCTCTTCGGCACCCCCGGCCAGGAGCGCTTCTGGTTCCTGTGGAACGGCCTGTTCGAAGGCGCCCTCGGTGCGGTCGTCCTCATCGACACCCGGCGCCTGGAGGTCAGCTTCGACGTCATGGGACGCCTGGAGGAGCGCGGGGTGCCGTTCGTCGTCGCCGTCAACTCCTTCCCGGACGGGCCCCGTTACCCCATCGAGGAACTGCGCGCCGCGCTGGACCTGTCCCCCGATATCCCCATCATCGAGTGCGACGCCCGCCGCCGGGCCTCCAGCCGGGACGTCCTGATGACCCTGATGCGCTTCCTGCACTCGCTCGCCATGTCCGGCGCGCTCACCTGACACCTCTTCCGACCCTTCTTCCGGATTCTCTCGAACTCTTTCGGATCTCTTCGGAGCGATCACTGTGACGCCTGAATCCCCCTTCCCGGCCGGCGCCAGCACGGACCCGGTCCCGCCGCCCGGCTGTCCGGCGCACGACCGCGGCCCCGGCGGACTCCAGCGGCTCTACGGCGCCGACGCGGACCACCTGGGCCAGCTGTACGAGAGGCTGCGCGAGGAACACGGCTCCGTGGCACCCGTCCTGCTCCACGACGACGTACCGATCTGGGTGGTCCTCGGGCTCACCGAGAACCTCCAGATGGTCCGCACCCCCGCCGTCTTCACCCGGGACAGCCGCATCTGGACCCCGCTGCGCGAGGGCATGGTCAAGCCCGACCACCCCCTCATGCCGCACATCGCCTGGCAGCCCATCTGCTCGCACGCCGAGGGCGACGAACACCTGCGGCTGCGCGCGGCGGTCCAGGGCGCCATGACCACCATCGACCACCGCAGCATCCGCCGCCTCATCGGCCGCTACACCCAGCTGCTGGTCAACGAGTTCTGCGAGAAGGGCCGCGCCGAACTGGTCTCCCAGTACTCCGAGCACCTGCCGATGGCCGTCATGTGCGAACTCCTCGGCATGCCCGAGGAGTACAACGACCGGATCGTGGAGGCCGCCCGGGACGCGCTCAAGGGCACCGAGACCGCGATCGCCAGCAACGAGTACGTCATGGGCTGCCTGACCCGGCTCACCGCCCGGCGCCGGGCCCGCTCCGAGGACGACTTCACCAGCTACCTCGTCAACCACCCGGCCGGACTCAACGACGACGAGGTCGCCCAGCACCTGCGGGTCGTCCTCTACGCCGCCTACGAGACCACCGCCAACCTCCTCGCCAACGCGCTGCGCATGGTCCTCACCGAGCCCGGCTTCCGCGCCCAGCTCAACGGCGGCCAGATGACCGTGCCCGAGGCGATCGAGCAGTCCCTGTGGGACGAACCGCCGTTCAGCACCGTCTTCGCCTACTTCGCCAAGCAGGACACGGAACTCGGCGGCCAGCGCATCCGCAGGGGCGACGGACTGCTGTACGCACCCGCGCCGGGCAACGTCGACCCGCGCGTCCGCCCCGACCTGAGCGCCAACATGCAGGGCAACCGCTCCCACCTGGCCTTCGGCGGCGGCCCGCACGAGTGTCCCGGCCAGGACATCGGCCGTGCCATCGCGGACGTCGGCGTCGACCAGCTGCTGACCCGCCTCTCCGACATCCAGCTCGACTGCGAGGAGGAGGAGCTGCGCTGGCGCGCCTCGATCGCCTCCCGGCACCTGGTGGAACTGCCGGTGCGCTTCGACCCGAAGCCGAAGCAGGACGTCACCCTGATGCCGAGCCCGGCCCTGGTCCCGCCGCAGCGCACCGACTGGCAGATCCCCGCCGCCATCCCGGCAGCCCCCGCACCGGCGCCCGAGCCCCGGCCCGTGGCACCCCCGCCGGCTCCGCTCCCGGCACCGCAACCCGCCAGGCCGCAGGGCATCTGGCCGCGGCTGCGCCGCTGGTGGCTGGGCCGCTAGCGGTCCAGCCGACCGGCCCAGTCCCGGTACGACTCCCAGGCCCGCAGCGTCCGCCCGCTGCGCAGCCGATGCTCCACCCCCGTGACCGGATCGGTGAACTCCAGGCTCCGCGCCAGCAGTTGCAGCGGACGCCGGAAGTCACCGTCCGGCACGGGGCCGGTCACGACCGGATACAGCGGATCGCCGAGAATCGGCACCCCCAAGGCGCTCATGTGGACGCGCAGTTGATGGGTCTGCCCGGTGTGCGGGGTGAGCCGGTAGCGCCCCAGGTCTCCTCTGCGTTCGACCAGTTCGACAAGTGTCTCGGCGTTGGGTTCCCCCTCGATCTCCCGGGCCGCGGGCACCCCGCGCTCCTTCAGGATGCGACTGCGCACGGTCCGGGGAACGGCGAGCGTGGGATCGTACGGCGCGATCGCCTCGTACTCCTTGCGCACCCGCCGCTCGCTGAACAGCGTCTGGTACGCCCCCCGCTCCCCGGGCCGCACGACGAACAGCACGAGCCCGGCGGTGAGCCGGTCCAGCCGGTGCGCGGACCCGAGTTCGGGGATGCCCAGCTCCCGCCGCAGCCGGGCCAGGGCGGTCTCGACGACGTGACTGCCGCGCGGGGTGGTGGCGAGGAAGTGCGGCTTGTCGGCGACGACGAGGTGCGCGTCGCGGTGGACGATCTCGAGGGGGAAGGGGACCGGGACCTCGGGGGGCAGGTCGCGGTGGAAGAAGAGGTAGCGGCCGGGGGAGTAGGGCGTGTCGGCGGGGACGGGGTGTCCGTCGGTGTCCACCACCGACCCGGAGTCCAGCATCTCGACGACGACGCCGGGCGCGGCTCCGGAGAGCCGCGCCACGAGGTAGTCACCGACGGTGGCCCAGGTGTCGGCGAAGGGCAACCGCACCCGAACGGGGTCCACCCCTTGCCGCTGGGGGAGGGGGGAGGGGGGAGCAGAGGTCTTGCGTCTCATTACCGCCAAGCGTAGACGCCCTGTTTTCAGGGGCGCGGGGCTCTGTCGATATGCGGCTCCGCCGCGTGGGCGCCACCAGCCACACTCCACCCGCACCCGACCGACTACGCCACAGCCTCCGGCACAGCGACCGCACTCCTGGACCCCGTCCGGGCAAGCCGCCAAATGCCGCCCAGCACCACAGTCCCGACCAGGAACAGCACGGTGAACCACCGGAAGTACCAGTGGCCCCCACTGGGGTCGTACACCGCCCCCCGAGGCCACGCCAGATTCACGGTCATCACCAGCCCGTACAGCAGCGCGACCGCGTTCACCGGCACCCCCCACCGCCCCAGCGAGAACAACGGCGCCCCGGTCTCGTCCGTCCCCTCCACCCGGAACTCGCCCCGCAGCCGCCGCACCAGCAGCGGCCCGGTGACCATCGCGTAGGCGAGGTACAGCATCACGATGCACGTGGTGCCGATCGCCAGGAACGCGTCCGGCGAGGCGAAGTTGAGCAGCAGCAGCGCTCCGGCGAGCACCCCCACCACCACGGCCGGCGCACCCGGCATCCCGGTACGGGGGTTCACCCGCGCCAGCCGGTCGGCGAACGGCAGCTGCCCGTCCCGCGCCATGGAGAACAGCATGCGCGAGGCCGCGGTCTGGATCGCCAGCGTCGCCACCGCGATGGCCACCACCACGTCGGCCAGCAACACCCGGCCCACCCCGTCCCCGAGGCTGCTGGTCAGGACGTAGCTCAGCCCGTCGACCCCCAGGTGCCCGTCGGTCAGGCTGGGCGCGGCCAGCAGGCCGGCCAGGATGACCAGGCCGCCGAGCAGGCCCGCGGCGGACAGCGCCGTGAGGATCGTGCGCGGCGCGGTCCGCCGCGGCTGGTGCGTCTCCTCGCTCATCTCGCCCGCGCTGTCGAAGCCGATCATCACGTACGCGGCCGTGAACGAACCGACCAGCAGAGCCCCCAGCAGACCGCCCTCGGCGGCCGTACCGGTGTGGAACGTGATGCCAGGGGAGCGCTTGGAGTGGGTGAGCAGCAGCACGATGATCAGCACCGCGCCGATGATCTCGGCGGTCACCCCGACCCGGTTGATCACGGACATCACCCGGTTGTCCAGGATGTTCACGAGGGTGGTCAGCACCAGCAGGACGACGCCCAGCACGGCGGCGTTGGCGGCTCCGTCGGCCGAGGTCGGCGCGGCATCCGTGCCGATCAGCTGGAGGCCGGACCACAGCGCGGGCAGCACCATCTGCAGCGCGAGCGCGGCCGCGGCGACCACCACGACCTGCCCGATCACCATGATCCAGCCGGCGAACCAGCCGAAGGACGGGTTCGACAGGCGTGAGGACCACTGGTAGATGGCGCCGGAGATCGGGTAGCGCCCGGCCAGTTCGGCGAAGCACGCGGCCACCAGCAGCTGGCCGACCAGCACGGCCGGCCAGGCCCAGAAGAAGACCGGGCCGCCGAACGCGTACCCGAAGGCGAAGAACTGGAAGACGGTCGTCAGTACGGAGATGAAGGAGAACCCGGCGGCGAAGGAGGCGTACCGGCCGAGGCTGCGGTGCAGCTCCTGGCGGTAGCCGAACTCCTCCAGGGAGCGGTTGTCGGGTTCCACGGAGCGGTCGTCGAGTGTCGTCACGGCGGCACCTGCCTGTCAGGCGGACGTCCTGTCGAGGACGGGAATCGCGGATTACCTGTCGGGCGACAGAAATTAGGGACGCGCTGTTTCGGACGCGTCACGCGGGCGTGTCCGGGGCGGGCCCAAGTCCTCACGCTCTTGCGGAGCCGCCTCAGACGCGATACATCGTGTGTATTGACGGCTCTGATGGACTCGCGATATGTTCGGTCACGGATATTCGGAGGCGAGGTGGTCGGTATGGCGATGAAGCGGCGCAAGCTCAGCAATCCTCTGGCGCTCGTCGTGCTGACGACCCTCTGGCAGAAGCCGATGCATCCGTACGAGATCGCCCAGACCCTGCGCCGTCAGGGCAAGGACACCAGCACCCGGATCAACTACGGCTCGCTCTACACGGTCATGCAGAACCTGGAGAAGCACGGCTTCGTCGAGGTGGCCGACGTGGAGCGGCAGGGCAACCGCCCGGAGCGCACGGTCTACGGCGTCACCGACGCCGGGCGCGAGGAGATGGTCCACTGGCTGTCCGACCTGATGGCCGTCCCGGTGAAGGAGTACCCGATCTTCGAGACGGCCCTCTCCCTGATGGGCGCCCTGCCGCCGGACGAGGTCGAGCGCCTGCTGGCGGAGCGGCTGAGCTCCCTGGAGGTGGAGGTCGCCGGCGGCCGGGCCGTGCTGGAGAAGCTGCACGACACGCTGCCCCGGCTGTTCGTCGTCGAGGTCGAGTACCACCTGCACATGCTGGAGGCCCAGACCGACTGGGTCCGCGGCTTCGTGCAGGAGATGCGGGACGGCTCGCTGCCGGACGTCGAGGGCTGGCGCCGGTTCCACGAGACCGGCGAGGTCCCGCCGGAGTTCACGGAGGTGGAGCAGCGATAGAAGGAGCTCCGAGAGAAACAGACCCCGGCAGAGCTGTTGCAGCAGCTCCGCCAGGGTCTCGAACCCCGAGCTGAATCCGCCGTGAGGCAGATCCGGGCGATCGAGGTGCGGCACACCCAGGATAGCCCGGCGCTCCTCAGGCGGATCAGCTGTCATCCCCTGTCATCTGTCATCCGCTCATTCAGGAGAGCCCTGTCATGGACACCCGTGCGCCCGCAGTGCAGGCGCGCCAGCTGATCAAGACCTATCCCGGTGACGTCACCGCGCTGAACGGCATGGACGTCACCGTCGCATCCGGCACCGTCTTCGGGCTCCTCGGGCCCAACGGCGCCGGCAAGTCCACCACCGTCAAGATCCTCACCACCCTGGCCCGCCCCGACTCGGGCAGCGCCACCGTGGCCGGCCACGACGTGCTGCGCCACCCCGACCGGGTGCGCCGCGCGATCGGCGTGGTCGCCCAGAACTCCGGCGCCGACCCGGTCGCCACCGGCCGGGAGAACCTCCGACTCCAGGGCCGGCTCTACGGCCTGAGCGGGGCCGGGCTCAACCGCCGGGTCGACGAACTGCTGGACCGGTTCACCCTCACCGAAGCGGCCGACCGTCAGGTCAAGGGGTACTCCGGCGGGATGCGGCGCCGGCTCGACGTGGCCCTCGGCCTGGTCCACCGCCCCGAGGTGCTCTTCCTGGACGAGCCCACCACCGGCCTGGACCCGGAGGCCCGCACCGCGATGTGGAACGAGATCGGCAGGCTGGCCGGTGAGGAAGGCCTGACCATCCTGCTCACCACGCACTACCTGGAGGAGGCCGACCGGCTCGCCGAGCGGATCGCCATCGTCGACCGCGGCCGGGTCGTGGTCGAAGGCACCCCGGACTCCCTCAAGGGCGAACTCCGCGGCGACGCCGTCCACGTGGAGCTGCGCGAGGCCCCCGGGGAAGCCGGCCGCACCCTGCTCACGGGCGCCCTGGCCGGACTGCCGGGCGTGCACGAGGTGCTGTTCGACGTGCGCCGCATCAGCGCCCGCGCCGACGACGGGGCCGCCGCGATGCCGGCACTGCTCGCCGCCCTGGAGCGGGCCGGGGTGACCGTGACGGCCGCGACCGTCGCCCGGCCCTCCCTCGACGACGTCTATCTGCGCTACGCGGGCCGCCGTTACGCGGCGGCCGACAGCGCCGACTCCGATTCCCTCGCCCTGGCCGGAGGTGCCCGATGAGCAACGCGATCTCCCAGACCTGGTACATGACCCAGCGTCAGCTGCTGGTGTTCGCCCGTCAGCCCGCGTTCGCCGTCATCACCCTGATCCAGCCGGTGATCTGGCTGTTCCTGTTCGGCAGCCTCTTCAGGAAGGTCGTCGAGCTGGGCGGCTTCGGCACCACCTCCTACCTCGACTACCTGGTGCCGGGCGTGGTCGTGATGAGCGCCCTCAGCTCCAACATGTGGGCGGGCATGGGCACGTTGGAGGAGATCCAGCGCGGCACCCTGAACCGCTTCCTGACCACACCGGCCAGCAGGGCCGCCCTGATGAACGGCAACGTGGTGAACAACGGCCTGGTCACCGCCGGCCAGTCGCTGATCATCGTGCTGCTCGGCCTGCTGGGCGGCGCCGACTACCCGGGCGGGATCGGGGGCATAGCGATCCTGGTGGTGGCCGCCGTACTGCTCGGCACGATCTTCGGCGCGCTGTCCAACGCGCTCGGCATGCTGGTGCGGGAGCGGGAGTCGATCATCGGGATCAACACCTTCCTGCTGCTCCCGCTGACCTTCCTCTCCAGCGCCTTCATGGCGCCGTCCCAGATGCCCGGCTGGATACGGCACATCGCCGACTTCAACCCGCTCGACTGGGCGATGGTGGCGGGCCGTTCGGCGATGTCCGCGGACCCCGACTGGGGTGCGGTGCTCGGCCGCGGCGGGGCGCTGCTCGCGCTGGCGGTCGCGGCCGTGTGGCTGTCGATCAGGACCTTCAGGTCGTATCAGCGCTCGGTGTGACCGACGTGCAGCGGCGGCACCTTCTCGTGAGGTGCCGCCGGTCGGCTCAGGCCGCGGCGGCGCCGCCCTCCTGCTCCGCCTCGATCCGGGCGTTCCACTCGCGCTTGGAGGCCTGCCAGCCGTCCTCGTTGTGCCCGAGACGCCAGTAGCCGGAGATCGACAGGTCCTCGCGCGGGATCTGGCACTCGACGCGCAGCAGCGCCCGCAGCTCTTTCACGAAGCTCGCCTCGCCGTGCACGAAGGCGTGCACCCGGCCCTCCGGGAACTCCAGCGCCCGTACGGCCGCGACCAGGGCCTCGCCGACCGGCCGCGTGCCCCGGTGCAGCCAGACGACCTCCACGTCGGAGTCGACCTTCTGCTCCTCCTCGGGGCCGGAGACCTCCACGAAGGCGAACGCCTTCGCGCCGGCCGGCAGGGACTCAAGGGAGCGGGCGATCGCGGGCAGCGCGCTCTCGTCGCCGACGAGCAGGTGCCAGTCGGCGCCGGTGTCCGGGGCGTAGGCGCCGCCGGGACCCATGAAGCGCACGGTCTCGCCGGGCTGGACCCGGCAGGCCCACGGCCCGGCCAGGCCCTCGTCGCCGTGCACCACGAAGTCCAGGGTCAGCTCCCGCTGTTCGGGGTTCCAGGAGCGCACGGTGTAGGTCCGGGTGACCGGCCAGTGCTCGCGGGGGAACTCGGCGCGGATCCGTTCCAGGTCGAAGGGCTCCGGGTACGTGACACCCGCCGGCCCGAAGAGGAGCTTCACGTAATGATCGGTGCAGGTGTCCGCGGCGAAACCGGCCAGTCCGTCGCCGCCGAGCACCACACGCTGCATGTGGGGGCTCAACCGTTCGGTGCGCACCACCTGGGCGGAATGGGGCTTACGCGGCTTACGTCCCGGGCGCTCCGCCATGACCGGCCTCCCTGCTCCATTGGTTAGGTTTACCTAAGTTAGCATCTCCGCTCTAGTTAACACCTCTTCCATGAACACTTGATGAGTGTCTTTTGCCGGAACATTTCCTTCGGGATCAGGCCTCCAGCGTCACCAGCAGGCGGTGCAGCGAGCCGCCCAGACCCCAGCGGGCGGCCAGGGCGTCCAGCCGCGCCGGGTCGCGGGGGGCCTTCGGCAGTGCCGTGTCGACGTCCGGCAGCGGTACGTCACCGGCGACCTTGACCACCTTCGGCGCCACGGCGACATACGGCCGGGCCTCGTCCAGCCGCTTGCGCTGCGAGGGCGTGAGCTTCGCCTTCGGGTCGTCGACCGCGGCCATGATCCCGGCCAGGTCGCCGAACTCGGCGAGCAGCTTCGCGGCCGTCTTCTCACCGATGCCCGGCACCCCGGGCAGACCGTCGCTCGGATCCCCGCGCAGCAGCGCCAGATCCGCGTACCCGCTTCCGTCCACCCCGTACTTCTCGCGCAGCCACGCCTCGTCGGTGGTCTGGAGCGTGCCGACGCCCTTCAGCGGGTACAGGACCCGCACCCCGCGCGCGTCGTCCACCAGCTGATAGAGGTCCCGGTCGCCGGTCACGATGTCCACCGGACCCCCGGCCCGCGCGGTGAAGGTGCCGATCACGTCGTCGGCCTCGTACCCGGCGACGCCGACCCGGGCGATGCCGAGCGCATCCAGAACATCCTCGATCACCGGTACCTGCGGGGAGAGGGTGTCCGGCACCTCCTCCTCGTCCGGTCCCGTCTCACGCTCCTCGGCGACCCGGTGCGCCTTGTAGGAGGGGATGAGATCGACCCGCCACTGAGGCCGCCAGTCGGCGTCCATGCAGGCCACCAGGAGGTCCGGGTGGTGGTCCTTGACCAGTCGGTCGATGAAGTCCAGCAGCCCGCGCACGGCGTTCACCGGCGTGCCGTCCGGCGCCTTCACGGAGTCCGGGACGCCGAAGTAGGCGCGGAAGTACAGCGAGGCGGTGTCGAGAAGCATCAGTCGTGCGGTCACGCCACGCATCATGCCGTACGGCACTGACGACGGCCGGGTGCCGATCGCCACCGACGGCGCTCTCGGCAGCCGGGTCCTCGCCTACGGCAAGGATCCGGCCAACCACATAGCGCTACGGCCCTGCCCAAGCCTTGCCGCCCTGCCCGCCGGAACGGCCGACCGCGCGTTCGACGCGCCCCGCCTCTCTCCCGCCGGGCCGAGGGCGTCCCCGACCTCACCGCGGTCCACGGCGACACCGTGGAACCGACCGGCCGCCTCGCCGCCGAGCGCTCCGTCGGCCGCCGACTCCGAGCCGCCCTGCGGGACTTCACCGTCTGCCGGGCCCGCCTGGACCACCACATGGACCAGGCACTCCGCGCCTCGGGCACCGCCGGGAACATCGGGGCCCGCCCGCGCATTGAACTCATGGGGTGCCCCCTCGTCCTGACCGAGGGGGCGCGCCCGCGGAACGACGTCGGGAGCCGGTCGGCGTATGCCTGCCACCCCTGCCTCCGACCGAGCCTGCGCAACCCGGCGGCAGCCGGTCCGCCGACCGCGCCGAGCACCGATCCCGGCGACCGCCCGGCCGCCCTGGTCAGCGTCTTCATCCCGAAGGCGGAGCCCATGGCCGGTGAGCCCGGCGAGCGCGTGCACTGGCGCGAACTGTGAGGGTCGCGCTCACCGGACGTGACGGGGATGTGACGGCCGCCTGAAACGGTTTGCCGAACATGCGTAGGGTGCAGAGAACCCATCAGGAGGGGACCGGCCGAAGCCGGGCACCCGAAGGACGGAACGACGAGCGAAGGAGGGAGCCGGAGCGATGGGCGACCACAAAGACCAGCAGCCCGTGCGGGTGGGCGCGGCAGTCCGGCGGCGCCGCCGTGCGCTGGAGCTCACCCTCGCCGTCGTGGCCGAGCGCAGCGGCCTGTCGGTGCCCTTCCTGAGCCAGGTCGAGAACGACAGGGCCCGCCCCAGCCGCACCTCCCTGGAGAAGCTCGCCGACGCCCTGCGCACCACGGCCGTCGAACTCCTCGCCGCCGCCGACCCGGCGTGCAGCGTCGACGTCGTACGGGCCGACGAGGCCACCGAGCCGGACTTCGCACCCAAGGTGCGGTCCCTGGTCCGCGGCCACCACCAGCTGCACGCCTCGGAGTTCACCGGCGACCACGACGCCGGCCGCGAATTCCAGCACCGCAACGACGAGTTGATGTACGTCGCCGACGGCGCCGTGGAGATCGAGGCCGAGGGCCGCGCCTACCGCCTCGGCCGCGGCGACACCCTCTACCTCACCGGCGGAGTCCGCCACCGCTGGCGCGCGACGGTCCCGGACACGAGGGTGATCGTGGTGGCGGTGGCAGAACACATCGAGGCAGTCCACGACCGCCAGCGCTGAAGCGCCCCACATGAAACAACCCCACCCTGAGACGCCCCGAACTGAAGCGCCCTCGTCCGTAGCGCCCCGTAAGGGGCGCGGGGCTGTATCCGATATGCGGCTGACGCCGCGTGGGCGCGACCAGCCCCCACGCACCCGCACCCAACCACGGCGAGTCGTCTCCCTCGTCCCCTCCCTCACCGAGGCAATCGCAGAAACGCTCCCCGAGACCCTCGTCGGCGCCACAGACTTCTGCAGCCATCCGGCCCACCTCGACGTCCCCCGAATCGGCGGCACCAAGAACCCCGACCTGGCCCGTATCCTCGCCCTCACCCCCGACCTGGTGATCGCCAACGAGGAGGAGAACCGCACCCCCGACCTCGACGCCCTTCGCACCGCCGGCCTGGCGGTCCTGGTCACGGAGGTGCGGGACGTGCCGCAGGCGTTCCGCGAGCTGGAGCGGGTCCTGACCGCGTGCGGCGCGAGCGGCCGCCCCCGCTGGCTCGACGAGGCGGAGCAGGCCTGGTCCGCTCCGCCGGCGCCCGCCGGCCCCCGCACGACCGCGGTCGTACCGATCTGGCGGCGCCCGTGGATGGTCCTCGGCCGCACCACCTTCGCGGGAGACGTGCTCGCGCGGCTCGGCGTACGCAACCTCTTCGAGGAGCACCCCGACCGATACCCCCGCATCCCGATCGAGGGGCTGCTCGACGCGGCCCCCGACCTGGTCGTCCTCCCCGACGAGCCCTACCGCTTCACCGCCGCCGACGGCCCGGAGGCGTTCCCCGGGCTGCCCTGCGCGCTGGTCAGCGGACGGCACCTGACGTGGTACGGACCGTCCATGGCAGAGGCGCCACGGGTGCTGGGCGAGGCCCTGCGAGCAGCTCACCGCTGAGCAGCCCGCGCACGGTCCCGGAGGCGGCCGCGAGCCACCCGGCGACGAGAACGGCGTACAGCGCCACCGCCAGCCCGTGGTACGCGGCGAGCCCGGTGTGCCGCCCCAGCGCGGCGGCGCCCGTGACACACGTTCCCACAGGGAAGGTGAAGGCCCACCACGTCATGGCGAACCGCATCCCCTGCCGCCACGCCCGCACCACGTGCACGGCCGCCAGCGCGAGCCACAGCAGCGCGAACCCCATGACCGGCACGCCGTACAGCACGGCGAGCAGGCCGAAACCAGCGGCGTACGGCGCCGGTACGACCCTGGGGGCGAGGTCCGCGAAGGCGCCCACCGCCGTGGTCGACTGCCCGAGCGGGCCCAGCACCAGGAAGATCGTGGGGGTCAGCGCGAGCGGCAGCGGACCGCCGGTGACCAGCCGGCCGAAGACGAGGGCCAGCATCAGCAGCGTGGTCAGCAGGCTCAGCCCGAAGAGCGCGAAGCAGCCGTAGAGCAGGGTCTCGCGCGGCTGCCCGGGCGGCAGATGCGGGACGAGCTGCGGCCCGAGCGCGGCCGACACCATGGGCGCGACCAGCGGCAGCAGCCACACCGGGGAGGCCTGCCCGGGCTCGACCCGATGCCGTACGGCCAGCAGGTACGGCACGGCTACGGCGGCCGCGAGCCCCACGGCGGTACCGGCGACGAACAGCACGGAGTCGAGCGCGACGGCGGCCGGCTCGCCGATCCAGTCCCGCCCGAGGGCGAGGGCACCGCCGCCGACGGCGAGCAGGGCCATGGAGAGGCAGCCGTAGAAGGGGGCCACGGCGGGGTCGTCGAGATGGGCGCGGGCCTGGTCGGAGTGGTGGGCCCAGTGAACTGCCCGGGCGGACAGCAGGACCACGAGTTGCAGCAGGGACAGCGCCCAGACGCCGACGAAGAGCGGGCGCAGGCCGTCGACGCCGAGCGCGGCGCCGCCGAGGGCGACGGCGGCGGTGCCCATGGCGGAGGCGTACCAGTTGGGACCGAGATGACGGACTGGGGTGACCATGGCACCCACGCTGCCGCTGCCGCGCTCCGCCGACCAGGGAGTCCGTCTCTATGAGGGCATAAGCTGGTCTTATGAGCAAGACGGAGGGACGGGAGCGGGCGGCCGGGGGCACGCTCGCGCACCGGGTGCCGGACCTCGGTGCGCTGGAGCTGCTGCTGGCGGTGGCACGGCTGGGCAGCCTCGGGGCGGCGGCGCGGGAGGTCGGCATCACCCAGCCGGCGGCCAGCAGCCGGATCCGCTCCATGGAACGGCAGCTGGGCGTGGCCCTGGTCGACCGTTCGCCGCGCGGCTCCCGGCTGACGGACGCGGGGGCGCTGGTGACGGACTGGGCGCGGCGGGTGGTGGAGGCGGCGGAGGCCTTCGACGCGGGGGCCCAGGCGCTCCGGGACCGCCGGGACTCGCGGCTGCGGGTCGCGGCGAGCATGACCATCGCCGAGTACCTCCTGCCCGGCTGGCTGCTCGCGCTGCGCGCCCAGCGCCCCGACACGGCGGTGTCCCTGCTCGCCGGCAACTCGGCGGCGGTGGCGGAACGGCTGCTCGCGGACGAGGCGGACCTGGGCTTCGTGGAGGGGCTGACGGTGCCGCACGGCCTGGACTCGGCGGTGATAGCCCACGACCGCCTGATCGTCGTGGTCGCCCCCGCCCATCCCTGGGCCCGCCGCCGGCGCCCGCTCGCCGCGGAGGAACTGGCGACCACCCCGCTCATCCTCCGCGAACGCGGCTCCGGCACCCGCCAGGTCCTCGACGCGGCGCTGGGCGGCCTGGCCCGCCCGCTGATCGAACTGTCGTCGACCACGGCGGTGAAAGCCTCCGCGGTCAGCGGCGCGGGCCCGGCGGTCCTCAGCGAACTGGCGGTGGGCGAGGAACTGGCGATACGGCGCCTGGTCAGCATCCCGGTCGAGGGCATCGCCCTGCGCCGCGCCCTACGAGCGGTCTGGCCAACAGGCCACCGCCCCACCGGCCCGGCCCGCGAGCTGCTTTCCCTGACCCGGAGTTGAGAGACCTTTCGCCCACCCACCACCCGACTCGGTTACTTGAAAAATTCGGTCTGAGAACATGCTCCGTCCGGCGTGCGCAGGGCGAGAGCCACATCCCAGCCGGTCCGGCGTCCGAGGGTGCGGGCTGGTCGGTCCACGACTCAGCCCGTCCGGCGTTTGAGGCCGAAGGCCGGTCGGCACCACATCCCAGCCCGTCCGGCGTTTGAGGACGAAGGCCGGTCGGCACCACATCCCAGCCCGTCCGGCGTTTGAGGACGAGGCCGTTCAGGCCGAAGCGGGGGGGCGGGGGGGGGGGGGGGGGGCCCCCCCCCGGAGCGGGCGGTCGAAGGGGGCTCACCCCCTGGAGGACGGGACGGGTAGGGGCGGCGGGGGCGAAAATGCCTGGCGGTGCCCGGCCCCCGGCCCCCACCATCCCCCCATGCCCACCCCCGCCCCGCCCGCCGAAGGCACCCGCACCCCCTGGGAAGCCCTCCCCGCCCCCGTCCGCACAGCCGTCGCCGACCTCCTCGGCGGCGCCCCCGTCACCCACGCCGTCACCCAACCCGGCGGCTTCTCCCCGGGCGTCGCCGCCCGGATCCGCACCGCCGCCCACCGCACCGCCTTCGTCAAGGCGGTCAGCGCCGACGCCAACCCCGACAGCCCCACCCTGCACCGCACGGAGGCCCGCAACACCGCCGCCCTCCCGGCCACCGTCCCGGCGCCCCGCCTCCTCGGCAGCTACGACGACGGCACCTGGGTCGCCCTCGTCTTCGAGGAAGTGAAGGGCCGCCAGCCGCACATCCCCTGGCGTCCGGACGAACTCGGCCGCGTCCTCGACGCCGTCGCCACCCTCGGCCGTACCCTCACCCCGTCCCCGGTCGACGCCCCGCCCGCCGCCGAGCATCTCGCCGACGCATTCGACGGCTGGCGCAAGCTGGTCGAGAAGCCGGGCGCGGCCATCGGCATCCTCGACGACTGGACCGTCTCCCACCTCGCCGAACTGGCCGAACTTGCCGCCCCCTGGCCCGAGTCCGCCGCCGGTGACACCCTCGCCCACGCCGACCTGCGTGCCGACAACATGCTGCTGACGGACGACGGAGGGGTCGTCTTCGTGGACTGGCCGCACGCGGTGCGGGCCGCCCCCTGGTTCGACCTGCTGGTCATGCTGCCGTGCGTCACGGCACAGGGCGGCCCGGACCCGGAAGACGTGTTCGGTGCGCATCCGCTCGGCCGGGACGCGGATCCGGATGCCGTCACCGCCGCCCTCGCCGCGCTCACCGGCTTCTTCCTGGAGCACTCGGTGCGGCCCGCGCCGCCCGGGCTGCCCACCCTGCGCCCGTTCCAGCGGGCGCAGGGCGACGCGGCCCTGGCCTGGCTCAGGACGCGGCTGCGACCGCCGCGGTGACCAGGGCGCGCATCACCCGCAGGTCCTCGCCCATCTCCGGATGCCACTGCACCCCGAGGACCCAGCCGCGCTCGGCGGGCAGTTCGATCGCCTCGACCGTGCCGTCGGCGGCGTGCGCCGACACCAGGAGCCCCGCGCCCAGGCGGTCCACCGCCTGGTGGTGGAAGGTCGGGACCGACGTCTCCTCCGGGACCGTCTCGGCGTACCGGGTCCCCGGCACCGGCTTGACCGGGTGGCGGCCGAAGACGCCCGGCACCTGCGCGTGGCCGTCGATGTGCTGGACGAGGGTGCCGCCGAGGGCCACGTTCAGGAGCTGCATGCCCCGGCAGATGCCGAGCAGCGGTATGCCCGCGGCCAGCGCCGCGTCGACGAGGGCCAGTTCCCAGGCGTCCCGGACCCGGGCGGCAGGGCCGGTGCGGGGGTCGGGCTCGGCGCCGTAGCGGACCGGCTCCACGTCCGGGCCGCCCGCGATCACCAGGCCGTCAAGGCGGGCCACCGTCGCCGCCGCGTGCTCCGGGGCGTCCGGCGGCAGCATCGCCGCAAGGCCGCCGGCCCGCTGGACGAGGCGTGGGTAGCCGGCCGGCAGCAGGGCCGCCTCCAGCTCCCAGACGCCCCAGCGCGCCCCGGCCTCCAGGTATGTGCTCACGCCGATCAGCGGCCGTCCGGTCATGGTCCCCTCCCGTGTCATAAAGGTGCGCGTGCCTACCTTTATGACATGCGCATGGGCCGTTACGCCAGGAAGCCCCGCAGCAGCGCGGCCGTCCCCGCGCAGTGCTCCCGCATCATCTCCCGCGCGCCGTCCGCGTCCCCGTCCAGCACCGCCTCCACCAGGGCGATGTGCTGGCGCTGCGAGTGCTCCAGGTTGCGGACCAGGAGCGGGATGCAGTCGAGGAGGTCGTTGACCGTGGCCCGTACCGCCGCGTACTGGGCGGTGAGGGTGGGCGAGCCGCACAGCTCGGCGATCGTCAGATGGAGCAGGGTGTCCAGGCGGCGGTAGTCCGCGAGCGGTGCCTCGTGGGTGCGGGCCAGCGCCTCGCGGAGGCGCTCCGCCTGTTCGCCGGTCAGGCCGTGGGACGCGCACAGGCCCGCCGCGCCGACTTCGAGGACCTCCCGGAAGCGCAGCACGTCCTCGATGTCGACCTCGGTGATCCGGCGCCGCAGCTCGTCCTCGCCGCCCGCGTCCGCGCGCGGCAGCACGAACGTCCCGCCGTACCGGCCGCGCCGGGACTCCACCAGGCCCTGGTCCTGGAGCACCTTCAGCACCTCGCGCAGCGTCACCCGGCTGATCCCCAGCCGCTCCGCCAGCTCCCGCTCGGCGGGCAGCCGTTCGCCGCCCGGGACCAGGCCGAGCCGGACGACCTGCAGAATCTGCTCCAGCGCCTCCTCGAAGCCGTTGCCCGCCCGTACCGGTCGCAGCACCGGAGTCAACGGGTCGTCGAGGGCGCCGTCCGCGTCCAGCGACATATGGCCGTACCCCCTTCCCAAGCAATGGTTCTCTTCAATACCTTAGAGCTCCCCGACCGGCCCCAGAAGCGCTGCGTGAAAGTAGCCGAAGGAGCTCCCGTGGCAGACCGCACACCCCCGCTGAGCGTCGAGGAGCTGCACACCCTCGTCGCGAGCGGTGAGATCGACACTGTCGTCCTGGCCTTCCCCGACATGCAAGGGCGGCTGCAGGGCAAGCGGTTCGCCGCCCGTTTCTTCCTCGACGAGGTCCTGCGCCACGGCACCGAGGGCTGCAACTACCTCCTCGCCGTCGACACCGAGATGAACACCGTCGACGGCTACGCCATGTCCTCCTGGGACCGCGGTTACGGCGACTTCGCCATGCACCCCGACCTCTCCACCCTCCGCCGCGTGCCCTGGAACGCGGGCACGGCGATGCTCATCGCCGACCTCGCCTGGAACGACGGCTCCCCGGTCGTCGCCGCGCCCCGGCAGATCCTCCGCCGCCAGCTGGAGCGCCTCGCCGAACTCGGCTACACCGCACAGGTCGGTACGGAGCTGGAGTTCATCGTGTTCAAGGACACGTACGAGGCGGCCTGGGACGCGAACTACCGGGGGCTGACCCCGGCCAACCAGTACAACATCGACTATTCGGTGCTGGGGACCGGGCGGATCGAGCCCCTGCTCCGCCGGATCCGCAACGAGATGGCCGGAGCCGGGCTGACCGTCGAGTCCGCCAAGGGCGAGTGCAACCCCGGGCAGCACGAGATCGCCTTCCGCTACGACGAGGCCCTCGTCACCTGCGACCAGCACGCGATCTACAAGACCGGCGCCAAGGAGATCGCCGCCCAGGAGGGCGTCTCCCTCACCTTCATGGCCAAGTACAACGAGCGCGAGGGCAACTCCTGCCACATCCACCTGTCGCTGACGGACGCGGACGGCCACAACGTCTTCGCCGACCCGGACGGGCCCGGCATGTCCGACGTGATGCGGCACTTCCTCGCCGGACAGCTCGCCGCCCTGCGCGACTTCTCGCTCCTCTACGCCCCCAACATCAACAGCTACAAGCGGTTCCAGCCGGGCTCCTTCGCCCCGACCGCCGTCGCCTGGGGCCAGGACAACCGCACCTGTGCGCTGAGAGTCGTCGGCCACGGCCGTTCGCTGCGCTTCGAGAACCGGCTGCCCGGCGGCGACGTCAACCCGCACCTCGCCGTCGCCGGCCTGATCGCGGCCGGCCTGTACGGCATCGAGCAGAAGCTGGAACTGCCCGAGGCCTGCGCCGGCAACGCCTACGCCGCCGACTTCGCACACGTCCCGACCACCCTCCGCGAGGCCGCCGAGCTCTGGGAGAACAGCCCCGTCGCCAAGGCCGCCTTCGGCGACGAGGTCGTCGCGCACTACCGCAACATGGCCCGCGTCGAACTGGAGGCCTTCGACGCCGCGGTGACCGACTGGGAGCTGCGCCGCTCCTTCGAACGCATGTGAGGCACGCCTTGTCGCAACCGTACGAACTCGACATCCTCGACCCGGCCACGGAGGAGGTGATCGCGACCGTCCCGGGGGCCGTGGCGGAGGACGTCGACACCGCCGTACGACGGGCCGCGCAGGCCCAGCAGCGGTGGGCCGCGCTCGCGCCCGGCGAACGGGCCCGGCTGCTGCGCCGGTTCGCCGTCGTCGTCGACGAACACCGCGAGGAACTAGCCCAGTTGGAGGTCCGCGAGGCCGGGCACACCGTCGGCAACGCGCGCTGGGAAACCGGTAACGTCCGCGACCTGCTCGACTACGCGGCCGGCGGAGTGGAGCGGCTGACCGGCCGGCAGATCCCGGTCCCCGGCGGCCTCGACGTCACCCTCCTCGAACCCCTCGGGGTCGTCGGCGTCATCGCCCCCTGGAACTTCCCCATGCCCATCGCGGCCTGGGGCACCGCCCCCGCCCTCGCCGCCGGCAACGCGGTCATCCTCAAGCCCGCCGAGACCACCCCGCTCACCGCCCTCCGCCTCGCCGAACTCGCCCTGGCGGCAGGCCTCCCCGAGCACCTCTTCCAGGTCCTGCCCGGCCGCGGCGACATCGCCGGCGAGGCACTCGTGAGACACGCGGGCGTCGCCAAGATCGTGTTCACCGGCTCCACCCGGATCGGCAAGCGGATCATGGCGCTCTGCGCAGACCAGGTGAAGCGCGTCACCCTCGAACTCGGCGGCAAGAGCCCCAATCTCGTCTTCGCCGACGCCGACATCGAGGCCGCCGCTGCCGCCGCCCCCATGTCCTTCCTGGACAACTCCGGCCAGGACTGCTGCGCCCGCACCCGCATCCTCGTCCAACGGACCGTGTACGACCGCTTCCTGGAGCTCCTCGCCCCCGCGATCGAGTCCGTGACCGTCGGCGACCCGGCGGACGAGCAGACCGACATGGGCCCGCTGATCTCCAGGTCCCAGCTGGAACGCGTCCGTTCGTACGTCGACGCCGACGCGCCCGGCATCCGGGGCAAGGCGCCCGGGGGCCCCGGCTTCTGGTTCCCGCCGACCGTCCTGACCGGCGTCGACCCGCACGCGCGGGTGGCCGTCGAGGAGGTCTTCGGACCGGTCGCCGTGGTCATCCCGTTCGAGGACGAGGCCGACGCGATCCGGCTCGCCAACGACACCGACTACGGTCTCTCCGGCTCCATCTGGACCCGTGACGTGGGCCGCGCCCTGCGCGTCTCCCAGGCCGTCAAGGCCGGCAACCTGTCCGTCAACTCCCACTCCAGCGTCCGCTACTGGACCCCCTTCGGCGGCTTCAAGCAGTCGGGGATCGGCCGGGAACTCGGCCCGGACGCGCTCACCGCCTTCACCGAAACCAAGAACGTCTTCATCAGCACGGAAGGCCCCGCACAGTGACCGCTGAGACCCCTGACATCGTCTGCCGCCGGCTCGTCGGCCGCACCGCCGTCATCACCGGAGCCGGCAGCGGCATCGGCCTCGCCACCGCGCGGCGGCTGGCCTCCGAGGGCGCCCACGTCGTCTGCGGCGACGTCGACGAGGCCCGCGGCAAGGCCGCCGCCGAGGAGGTCGGCGGGATTTTCGTGAACGTCGACGTCACCGACCCGGAACAGGTCGAGGCCCTCTTCAAGACCGCCTTCGACACCTACGGCAGCGTCGACATCGCCTTCAACAACGCCGGTATCTCGCCGCCCGACGACGACTCCATCCTGGAGACCGGCCTGGAGGCCTGGAAGCGCGTCCAGGAGGTCAACCTCACCTCCGTCTACCTGTGCTGCAAGGCCGCCATCCCCTACATGCGACAGCAGGGCAAGGGTTCCATCATCAACACGGCGTCGTTCGTGGCGAGGATGGGCGCCGCGACCTCCCAGATCTCCTACACCGCCTCCAAGGGCGGCGTGCTGGCCATGTCCCGTGAACTGGGCGTGCAGTTCGCCCGGGAGGGCATCCGGGTCAACGCGCTCTGCCCGGGACCCGTCAACACCCCGCTGCTCCAGGAGCTGTTCGCCAAGGACCCGGAGCGGGCCGCCCGGCGCCTGGTGCACATCCCGCTCGGCCGCTTCGCCGAAGCCGAGGAGATCGCCGCCGCCGTCGCCTTCCTGGCCAGCGACGACTCCTCCTTCGTCAACGCCAGCGACTTCCTGGTGGACGGCGGGATCTCTGGGGCGTACGTCACGCCCCTCTAGGAGTCCGTGTACGGACCCCGACTCCCGTCCTACAGTGCGGGAGTGAGCATGACGCCGCCGCCCGGCTGGTACGCCGACCCCGAGGCCCCGCACCTGGAGTGCTGGTGGGACGGACGGGCCTGGACCGAGCACCGGCGCACCCCGTCCGGCCTCCCCGCGCCGCCGCCCCCGGCGGCGCGGGCGCCCGGACGGGCCAGGGCGGTCGCGCTGATATCCGCCGCGGCCGTGCTGGCGACGGCGATCGTCTCCGGCGCGACCGTGCTGCGCACCGACGAGGCGAGCGCCGGAGCCGACACGACGGTCCACACCGCCCCCAGCGCGGCAGCGCCCCCGTCCCTCGTCGTCGACCAGCTCAACGGCATCACCCTGCCGGTACCGGCAGGCTGGACCGGCTCCTCGTACCTCGCCCAGAACGACGTCGTGATGACCACCGACGGCACCTACGCCTGCCCGGCCGACACCGGCCGGTGCCGCCACGGCCAGGTCAGCAGCAGTACGGCGGGCAGCGCCGACGGCACCTCCCCGCGCACCGTCGCCGAACGGGACGTACCCGACGCGGCCGAGGCGGCCTACGGCCACGACCCCGGCGGCCGGCGGCCCTTCGGGGGCATCCGGTCCCACCGGGTCGTCAAGGCCGGGCGGGTCGCGGTGGCGGGCCGCGACGGCTACCTGGTCCGCTGGCGGGTGCGGACGGCCGACGGACCGGGCGGCTACGTCCAGTCCCTGGCCTTCCCGTCCGCCGGCGGCGTCCCGGCCCCGGTCGTCGTCCGCTTCGTCTTCGATGCCGGCCCGGACGGCCCGCCGCTGTCCGACATGGACGCGATCACCAAGGGCATCCGCCCGGCGCGCTAGACCTCTACAGGAACGTGTGACCCTCACCCCGGTACGTCGGTACGGTCGCCGTCACCCGGTCGCCCTCGACCAGCTGGAGCTCGGCGAACCGCTCGCACAGCTCGCCCGCCTTGGCGTGCCGGAACCACACCTTGTCGCCGATCAGCAGGTCGTCCGCGGCGGCCCCGAGCAGCGGGGTCTGTACCTCGCCGGGACCCTCCTGGGAGTCGTACGACAGCCCCTCGGGCAGGTACGGCACCGGCAGCCGGTCCGGGCCCGCGACGCCCGAGGCCGGGTAGCCGCCGCCGAGGACGGTCACGACCCCGACACCGGGGCGCCGTACCACCGGCATGGCGAACAGCGCGGCCGGACGGCCGCTGAACGACGTGTAGTTGTCGAAGAGCCGGGGCACGTACAGGCCCGAGCCGGCCGCGATCTCGGTGACCGCGTCCTCCGCCGCCGTGGTCTGCACGCTGCCCGTGCCGCCGCCGTTGACGAACTCCAGCTCCGGCGCCACCGCCCGGACCGCCCGCACCACCGCGGCGCGCCGCTCGGCCAGCTCACGGCGGGCGGTGGCCTGCATCAGCCGCACCGCGCGCGACCGCAGCGGCCGGCCGGCGACATCGTCCCCGACCCCGGCTATGTGACCCTCGTACCCCATGATCCCGACGAGCCTGAAGCCCGGCCGCCCGGCCACGGTCCGGGCCAGGTCGGCGAGCTGGGCGGGGGAGTACAGCGGCGAACGCCGGGCCCCGATCCGCACCCGCCCCCCGAACAGCTTCAGCGAGGTGTCCAACTCCAGGCAGACCCGGACCACTTCACCGCCGCCGTCACGGGAGGCGTCGATCAGGTCGAGCTGGGCCGGGTCGTCGACCATCACGGTCACCGCGGCGGCCAGCTTCGGATCGGCGGCCAGCTCGGCGAACCGGGCCCGGTCGGCGGACGGGTACGCCAGCAGCACGTCGTCGAACCCCGACCTCGCGAGCCACAGCGACTCCGCGAGCGTGAACGACATGATCCCCGCGAAACCCTCCTTCGCGAGGACCCGTTCCAGCAGGTGCCGGCAGCGCACGGACTTGCTGGCGACCCGGATCGGCTTGCCGCCGGCCCGGCGCACGAGATCGTCCGCGTTGGCGTCGAAGGCCTCCAGATCCACGATCGCGAGGGGGGCGTCCAGGTGGGCGGTGGCCCGGTCGTAACGGGCCCGGTCGGCGGCGCGCGCAGTCATGAACGAAGCCTGCCAGACAGGATTACCGCAGGGTAGGGGGACGATCCGGGCAGATGCCCCGGGGGCGCGGACTGGTTCCCGTTCGCCCTCGGACAACCCGTAGAGTGACGCGCACGTACGGCGGAACGAACCCGGCCGCCTGACCCGCGCCGGGATGCGGGTCCGCGCGTGCGGGTATGCGTGCCCAGGGGGTGGACGACCCCGCGCGGTGGAGCACGACGGCCCGTACGAGAAGTTGGCCCGGGCACGAGGAAACGGGGGGCGCATGAGCAGTGAAGCGCGGCACGCCCCGATCCCACGACGCCCTTCGCCCGACCCCGCCCCGACGGACTCCGCGGGGGAGCCCGCGCCGACGGCCGACGGGACCCTGCCGGGGAACGGCGGGACCGGTGTGACCGGCGGGAACGGTGCGAACACCCAGGGCGATGGCCCGCACGCGGCCGACGCCTCCCGCCGAGTCGACCGGCCCGGGTTCTTCGACCGGCCGAACCGGATGAACCGGTCGCAGCGGCCGGACGTATCCACTGGCGGGGCCGACATCACCGGGCAGGACCAGCTGCCGGGACGGCCCGGCGGGCAGCAGAGTCGTGATGACCGGACGAGTCGGGGCGGTGCGGTGGGGCAGGGCGAACAAAGTACGGGGGACCGGGCCGTCGGCCGCCAGACGTCCGCCGAACGCATCGTCCGGCCACGCCATCCCAACTTCCGGCCGCCGCAGGGCCCGCCGTCCCAGGGCGCGACCACCGCAGCCCCGCCACCACCGGCCTCGGCCCGCTTCCCGGACACGCCCCCGGCACCTTCCGACCGGGGGACCGGGCATACCGCGCCGTTCCGGCTGTCGTACGGTTCGGGCCCGTCGCCACGGCGGGTACAGCCCGGGTCGGAACCGACCGTCCCGCCGCGCCCCCTGCGCACGGCGCAGGACGCGGAGCCGTCGTCGGACGAGCGGCGGGAGGCCGCCGGGCCGTCGGCCGCGCGCCCGGGCACACCGGCCGCGCCGTCGGGCGGCACGGCCGGGGACACGTCCGGCGCGGCCGGGCCCCGACGGTTCGAACGGCCGCGCGGCGACTTCCCGGCCACCGGCATCGGCACGCCGGACTCGGGCAGCGCGTGGAGCCCGCACCTGCGGACGTTCCCGGTACCGACGGCCCCGCCCCGCCCCACGACACCCCCGAAGGC
>NZ_JBSHBL010000092.1:0-38223 GCF_053611985.1 Streptomyces sp. NPDC054770 | reverse complement strand
AGCTGGGGGTGGACGACCGAACGGCTGCGGTCACGTACGCGATGAGGCTGGGCCTACTGGACTGACCCCCCTCGGCCCCCCCCCCCCCCCCCCACCGGGTGGGGGAAAAACGGGGGGGAGACCCCCACCCCCCCCCCCCCCCCACCGCCTTGTCCGCATACGTTCGTCCCGCTGCGAGCCACCGAGCCACGGTGGCTCCCATACGGGAGATCGATCGGGGGTGCACACGTGCGCATCGGACTGCTTACGGAGGGTGGCTATCCGTATGTGAGCGGTGACGCCAGACTCTGGTGCGACCGGCTCGTGCGCGGGCTCGGGCAGCACGAGTTCGACCTCTACGCGCTCAGCCGCACCCGGCGCCAGGAGGATGAGGGTTGGCTGCCGCTGCCGCCGCACGTCAGCCGGGTACGGACGGCCCCGGTGTGGACCGCCGAGGACGACGGGGTCAGGTACGGACGGCGCGCACGCCGGCGCTTCGCCGAGAGCTACGGCGAACTCGCGGGGGTGCTGTGCGCCGGTCCGGGCTCGAACAGCACCGGGGGCCCGCAGGGCTCGACCGGTGCGGCGGGCATGGACGGCCCGACGGGCACGAACGGCCCGACGGGTGCGGCGGGCTGGAACAGCACGAACGGCGCGAACAGCACGACCGGCACGGACGGCGCAGGCGGCCCAGACGCCGCGGGCGGCTCCGGGGCCATGCCCGGTTCCCTGGCGGACCGTTTCGGCAACGCCCTCCACGGACTCGCCGAACTCGCCCGGGACGAAGGCGGCCTGGTCGCCGCGCTCCGCTCCGACGCCGCCCTGCGCGCACTGGAGCGCGCCTGTCGCGCACCCGGCGCACTCGGTACGGCACGCGAGGCGCGCGTGCCCGATCTGCTCGCCGTCGCCGCACACCTCGAACGCGCCCTGCGCCCCCTCTCCCTGGACTGGTACGGCGACGACGGCCTCGGCGCGGCCGATCTCTGCCACGCCACCGCCGGCGGCCCGGCCGCCCTGGCCGGCCTGCTGGCCGGGCACTTCTCCGGCGTGCCGCTGCTGGTCACCGAGTACGGCGTGCAACTGCGCTCGCACTACCTGGCCTTCGGCCCCGACGCGGCCACCCCGGCCGTGCGTGCGCTGCTCGCCGCCTTCCACGGCCGGCTCGCCGCCGAGGTCTACCGCCGCGCCGCGATCATCACCTCGGGCAACGCGCACGCCCGTCGCTGGCAGGAGCGCTGCGGCGCCGGCCGCGCCCGTATCCGTACCGTGCACCCCGGTCTGGAGGCCGCCCGCTTCACCGAGGTGGGCGAGGCCCCGGACCGCGCCGACCCCGACACGCTCGTGTGGGTCGGCCGCATCGAGCCGACCAAGGACCTGGTGTCGCTGCTGCACGCCTTCGCCGAGGTCCGCAAGGAGGAACCCAAGGCGCGACTGCGGGTCGTGGGCGCCCCGGCGGGGCCGGAGGGCGCGGCCTATCTGGGGCACTGCCGGGCGCTCGCCGCACA
Source organism: Streptomyces sp. NPDC054770 (assembly GCF_053611985.1). Taxonomy (NCBI): domain Bacteria; kingdom Bacillati; phylum Actinomycetota; class Actinomycetes; order Kitasatosporales; family Streptomycetaceae; genus Streptomyces; species Streptomyces sp. NPDC054770. The sequence continues at coordinate 36,739 of NZ_JBSHBL010000092.1, read as the reverse complement.
GCTCTTCCCCGACGAGGCCGAGGGCGTGCACGCCGTCGGCGACAACCCGGTCTCCTTCGACGAGATAGGCGGCCCGGAGGCACCGACCCTCGCCGACGCCTACGCGTCCGGCGCGGTCGTCGTCCTCTCCAGCGTCGTCGAGGGCTTCCCGGTGGGACTCGTCGAGGCGATGCTCTGCGGCCGGGCGACCGTCTCCACGGACGTCGGTGCCGTGGTGGAGGCCATCGGCGGCACCGGACTCGTCGTACCCCCGCGCAATCCGCGGGCGCTCGCGGAGGCGTGCGTGGCACTGCTGCGCGACCCCGAGCGCCGTGAGCGCCTCGGAGCCGCCGCGCGCGCCCGCGCGCTCGAACTGTTCACCGTCGAGCAGAACATCGCGGCATTTCACAGCATTTACCTGGAGATCGTCTCGCACTGCCCGGTGCGCCGGGTCGTCCTCGACCGGGCGGGCGAGCCCCTGCCGTTCGCCTCCCCGGCCGAGGCCCGCGTACCCGGCCGCTGGACCGGCCCCACGGCCCGCATCGCGCACCGCGCCCGGCCCGGCTGGGCCCTGGGCACCGCGACACGGCCCGCCCCGGTACGGGCCACCCCGCGCACGGCCCCCGAGGGGGCGCGGTGAACGGCGACGAAGGCGGCGCGGTGACCGGCGGCCCAGGGGAACTGGACCGGCCCGGCAGGCCCGGCGCGGCCGACGCCTGGGACGCGCGGTCGGAGGAGTGGCTCCTGGGAGCGGACGTGCCCGCATCGGGGGACGCCTTCTCCGAAGGCGGAGCGCCGGCCTCCGGCCTGGTCTCCCCGGGCAGCCGGGCCGTCGCCACGGACACCGCCGACAGCCGCGGATCCACCCTCCGCCGCGGCGCCGCCGCCGACCCCGTGAAGGCGCTGATCCACCGTCATCGCGCACTCTGCGAGCAGGCCGTGGACCCGCTGGAGATCGCGGCCGGCCTCGAAGCGCACGGCGTCACCGACCGCACCGCCGCCCGCTTCCGGCACCGCGACGTCTTCTCGCTCGCCGAAGAGCTCTACGCGCGCGTGCCCCGCGACGGCGACCGGCGCCCGCCCCCGGAACGGACGCCCACGCCCCGCCCGCGCGCCGACCGCGCGCTGCTCACGCTCCTACCGGGCGCCGTGTGCGCGGCGGCCGTGACCGGCGTACGGCTCACCGAGGGCCGCCCACGCCTCGTGGCGGCAGCCGTCGGCGTGCTCGCCGTCGCCCTGGCCGTACGCCCGGCCCTGCGCCGCGGCCCCCTGGCCGTGCCGGCCCGTACGCCGGCCTGGCGCCCCGCCACCGGCACGCGCGCGTGGACCTGCTGGCTCCTCGCCTACGCCCTGCTCGGCGACGGCCTGCTGCGGGCCGTCGTGGACGGCGGCCCCGACGGCCTCCCGACCGGCGCCGCCCACGGCCCCTGGCCCGTGACCACCGCGCCCGTCCTCGCCCTCACCCTGGCCTGCGCCCCGGCGGCCTGGAGCGCCCACCTCTTCACGACGGGCGCCCGCCGCAGGCTCGCGGGCAGCAGGGGTCTGGAGGAGTTCGCCGGCGCCGTACAGCCGTTGCTGCTCGGCACGTTCGCCCTCTTCCTCGGCGCCCTCACCGCCCTGCTCGCCCTGTGCGGCGCGGCCCTCGGCGAACCCGCCGGCTACCCGGCGGGCCTCGCCCTCGGCGCCCTCCTCCTGCTCGCCCGCCTCCTCACCGTCCACGGCGCCCCGCAGGGACCCGCCCTCGCCGCCGCGGCCGCTGCGGAAGCGGCGGCCCCGGCCCTCGTCCTGGCCGGCCGACTGCCCGGCTGCGCCTTCCTGGCCGCCCCCGTCGACGCCCTGGTCGACGCCTGGGGCGCGAGCAGTGTCCCGGCCCTCGGCTGCGGCGCCGCCGCCCTGGCGCTGCTGATCCGGGCGACCCGCACCCTCACCAGGGCCTCGGCCCACGCACCGACGGGAGACCCGGAGTGAGCAGAGCCGCCGATGCCCTCGCACGCCTCGCCGAGCCGTCCCGGCGGCAGGCGCCCGGCACCCCGCCCAAGGCAACCGCACGATTCCCCGAAGGAGACCACCAGATGACCACCTCCCGACCCGGACCCGGAGCGTCCGGAACCACCGGAAGCGCCGGAGCCGCCGGAGTCGCCGGAGCGCACACCCCGGGAGCCGCGCGATGAGGGTTCTGCTGCTCGGAGCCAACGGATACCTCGGCCGCTTCGTCGCCGACCGGCTGCTCGCCGACCCGGCCGTCCAGCTCACCGCGCTCGGCCGCGGAGACGACGCCGACGTCCGCTTCGACCTCGCCACCGGCAGCCCGGGCGCGCTCACCCGCTTCCTCGACGCGGTCCACCCGGGCGTCATCGTGAACTGCGCCGGTGCCACCCGCGGCGGCGCCCGGGAACTCACCCGGCACAACACCGTCGCCGTCGCCACCGTCTGCGAGGCCCTGCGCCGCAGCGGCTGCGGCGCCCGCCTGGTGCAGGTCGGGTGCAGCTCCGAGTACGGCCCGAGCCAGCCCGGCTCCTCCACCGCCGAGGACGCCGTGCCACGCCCCGGCGGCCCGTACGGCGTCAGCAAGCTCGCCGCCACCGAACTCGTCCTCGGCTCCGGCCTGGACGCCGTCGTCCTGCGGGTCTTCTCGCCCGCCGGTCCCGGCACCCCGGCCGGCTCACCGCTCGGCCGCCTCGCCGAGGCCATGCGCCGAGCCATGCAGTCCGGCGACGGCGAACTCAAACTCGGCGGCCTCGGCGCCCAGCGCGACTTCGTCGACGTACGCGACGTCGCCCGCGCCGTCCACGCGGCCTCGCTCTCCGCCGCCCAGGGTGTCATCAACATCGGCTCCGGCCGCGCCGTCCGGCTCCGCGACGCCGCCGCGGTCCTCGCCCGGGTCGCCGGATACGGCGGCGCCCTGCACGAACTCGACGGCCCGCCCGGCCCGCTGCGCAGCGCCATCGGACACCCCCGGATGGACGGCGAACACACCGGCCCGGTCGCGTACCCGTACCCGGACGGCTGCGGCAGCTGGCAGCAGGCCGACGTGCGCTGCGCCCGCGACCGGCTCGGCTGGCGGCCCCGCATCAACCTCGAGGAGTCCCTCGCCGACATCTGGATGGAGGCGGCATGCCGCATCTGACCAGTACCCGTGCGGGCGCCGCGACCACCGGCGTCCGCACGGCCGTCGGCGTCCCCGGCTATGCCCACCCCCTGCTCGCCCCCGCGCAGTGGGCCGAACTCACCCGCCCGGGCACGCCTCTGCACTGGGTCGTCCTCGACGTGGCGAACGGCCCCGGCAGCCTCCCCGATCCGCACTGCCTGGAGGCGGCCGGCCGGCTCCGCAACGCGGGCGTCCGCGTCCTCGGCCGCCTGGACGCCGTCTACGGCGGCCGCCCGTACGGCGACCTGATCACCGACGCCCGCCACTTCCACGACTGGTACCGCGTCGACGGCTTCCTGCTGGACCGCTGCCCCACCGAGCGCACCGCGCTCCCCGAGATCCGCCGCGCGGTCGCCGCGCTCCGCACCGTCGGAGACGGTCCGCACATCGTCCTCGGCCACGGCACCCACCCCCATCCGGGCTACGCCGAGAACGCCGACCAGCTGGTGACCTTCGCCGGGCCCTGGAGCGACTACCGCTGGTCGCAGGCCGCCGAATGGACCGCCGACTACCCGCCTGACCGCTTCTGCCATTTCGTGCACGGCGTGCCCCTCGGCCACCTCGACGAGGCGCTGCGCATAGCCCGCTGGCAGGGCGCCGCCACGATCTACTTCACCGACCGGACCGATCGCTGGGGCCGGGCCGACCCCTGGGAGACCATGCCCGGCTACTGGGACGAAATCGTCTCGCGGATCGGAACAGGTGTCTCGGAATGAAGAAGCCCGTGGCAGTGTTACAGGGAGAACAATTGTAGTGATTGACCGATCAACGGAGTCCCCGTGTCGCTGCCACCCCTGGTCGAGCCAGCTGCTGAGCTCACCGTAGACGAGGTCCGCAGGTACTCCCGCCACCTGATCATCCCTGACGTCGGGATGGACGGGCAGAAGCGGCTGAAGAACGCCAAGGTGCTCTGTGTGGGCGCCGGCGGCCTGGGCTCGCCGGCGCTGATGTACCTGGCCGCCGCGGGCGTCGGCACCCTTGGCATCGTGGAGTTCGACGAGGTCGACGAGTCGAACCTGCAGCGCCAGATCATCCACAGCCAGGCCGACATCGGCCGTTCCAAGGCCGCGTCCGCCCGTGACTCCGTCCTCGGCATCAACCCGTACGTGAACGTGGTCCTGCACGAAGAGCGGCTCGAGGCCGAGAACGTGATGGACATCTTCAGCCAGTACGACCTGATCGTCGACGGCACGGACAACTTCGCCACCCGCTACCTGGTGAACGACGCCTGCGTGCTGCTGAACAAGCCGTACGTGTGGGGCTCCATCTACCGCTTCGACGGCCAGGCCTCGGTCTTCTGGTCCGAGCACGGCCCCTGCTACCGCTGCCTCTACCCGGAGCCCCCGCCGCCGGGCATGGTCCCCTCCTGCGCCGAGGGCGGCGTCCTGGGCGTACTGTGCGCGTCCATCGGCTCCATCCAGGTCACCGAGGCCATCAAGGTCCTCACCGGCACCGGCGAGCCCCTCGTCGGCCGCCTGATGATCTACGACGCCCTGGAGATGCAGTACCGCCAGGTCAAGGTCCGCAAGGACCCGGACTGCGCGGTCTGCGGCGAGAACCCGACCGTCACCGAGCTCATCGACTACGAGGCCTTCTGCGGCGTCGTCTCCGAAGAGGCCCAGCAGGCGGCCGCCGGCTCGACGATCACTCCCAAGCAGCTCAAGGAGTGGATCGACGACGGCGAGAACATCGAGATCATCGACGTCCGCGAGCCGAACGAGTACGAGATCGTCTCCATCCCGGGCGCCAAGCTGATCCCGAAGAACGAGTTCCTGCTCGGCACGGCCCTGGAGGGCCTGCCCCAGGACAAGAAGATCGTCCTGCACTGCAAGACGGGTGTCCGCAGCGCGGAGGTCCTCGCGGTCCTGAAGTCCGCGGGCTTCGCGGACGCAGTCCACGTCGGCGGCGGCGTGATCGGCTGGGTCAACCAGATCGAGCCGCAGAAGCCGGTCTACTGAGCACAGGCTCCGTGAAGGGCGGGGGCTCCGGACGGCACGACAGGTGCCCGGGGCCCCCGCCTTCGTCATGAGCAGACCTTGCCGTCCTTCGGGACCGTGCCGTCCACAAGGTAGGCGTTCACCGTCGAGTCCACGCAGTCGCTGCCGCTGCCGTACGCGCCGTGGCCCTCGCCCTTCCAGGTCAGCTCGACTCCGACGCCCTTGCCCAGTTCGTCGGCCATCTTCCGGGCACCCTCGTACGGGGTGGCCGGGTCGCCGGTGTTGCCGACCAGCAGGATCGGGGCCGCGCCCGGTGCGCTCACCTCCGGGGTGTCGAACTGCCCGGCCACCGGCCAGTCGTGGCACCAGCCTGCCGAGTCCCAGCCCAGGAAGTCCCCGAAGACCGGCGAGACCTTCTCGAACTCCGGCAGCAGCTTTCGCGTCTCGGCGAGCGTCGGCCGCTCCTTGTCGTCCAGGCACGATATGACCCGTTGCGCGTGCGTGGTCGTGCCGTAGTGCCCGGAGGAGTCCCGCTCGTTGTACTGGTCCGCCAGCGACAGCAGCTCCGAGCCGTCGCCCTCCTCGGCCGCCTTGAGCGCGCTGGTCAGCGTCGGCCAGCTGTCCTGGCTGTACAGCGGCAGCACGATGCCGGTGACCGCGAGGCTCTGGGTCAGCTTCCGCCCGGACGACGTCGGCAGCGGCGTGGCGTCGAGCCGGTTCAGCAGGTCGACGATCTTCTGCGAACCCTGCTTCGGGTCCTGGCCGGTGGACTTGAGGTAGTCGTCCAGGGCCCGCTGGAAGCCGGCGGCCTGGTTCTTCTCCTGGCCGACCGAGTCGGCCGTCGGGTCCACCACCGCGTCCAGGATCAGCCGCCCCACGTTCTTCGGGAACAGGTGGGCGTACACACCGCCCAGTTCGGTGCCGTACGAGATGCCGAAGTAGTGCATCTTCGCGTCGCCGAGGACCTGGCGCATCAGGTCCATGTCGCGGGCCGTGTCGGTCGTCGAGACATGCGCGATCAGCGGGCCGGCGGCCTTCTCGCAGCCCTTGCCGAAGGCGGCGGCGTCCTGGAAGTACGCCGTCTCCTCCGCCGCGGTGTCCGGTGTGGCGTCGATCGACTCGGCGCTCTGGATGTCCTTGTCGCTGCGGCAGCGGATCCCCTCACTGGCCCCCACCCCGCGCGGATCCCAGCTCACCAGGTCGTACCGCTCGCGCAGCGCGGAGACGGTGGAGGCGAAATACGGCATCGTCGAGATGCCGGAGCCGCCCGGCCCGCCGAAGTTGAACAGCAGCGAGCCGATCCGCTTCCCCGAACCCCCGCTCGCCTGCGCGCGGATCAGCGCCAGCCCGATGGTCTGCCCGTCCGGCTTCGACCAGTCCAACGGCACCCGGAGCGTCGCACACCGCCACTCGTCCCCGGGCGCGGCGGAGTCCGAAGTGGCTTTGCAGCGGCCCCAGTCGAGCTTCTGCGAGGTGAGGGAAGCGGGCAGGGCGGCCGAGCCCGTCGCGGTGGACGTGGCGGCCGAGGGCTGCCCGGCCGAGGCTTTCCCTTCGTCCTGGCCCCCACCTGACGATCCGCTACTGCACCCGGCCACGAGCAGCCCCGCGGCGACAGCGGCCGCCCACCGTACATATCGCAACATGCGCGCACACCCCCCACACAGGCTCTCCACGCATTCGTTGCGGGAGAGCGGTGAGGTCATAGTAGGCGGATCGAGCGGGAGCCGTTTCAGCCTGTGGATAACCTTTTGACCTGCGTGTTTATAGCTCCCCTTGGGGGTGCGGGGCTGTGTTCGGCATGCGGCTCCGCCGCGTGGGCGCGACCAGCCGCAACGCACCCGCGGACGCCTACGTACAGACCGTTCCTGCCTTCGGCACCGTCCCGTCCAGCAGATAGCCGTTCACGGCACCCTGTACGCACTTGTTCTTGCTGTCGTACGCCCCGTGCCCCTGCCCCTTGTATGTCAGCTCGACCCCGACGCCCTTCCCGAGCGCGTCCACCATCTTCTTCGCGCCCTCGTACGGCGTCGCCGGATCCCCCGTGTTGCCCACGACCAGGATCGGCGCCGACCCGGGTGCGCTGACGTCGGGATGGTCGGCGGCGCCCGGCACGGCCCAGTTCGTGCAGCTGACCATGCCCCAGGCGAGGTAGTCGCCGAACAGTGGGGAGGCGGCGCGGAACTCGGGAAGCTTCTGCTGGACGTAGTCGGTGGTGTACCGGGGCTTCTCGTCGGCGCAGTTGACGGCGATGTTCGCCGCCGTGATATTGCTGTACTCGCCGTTCTGGCTGCGCCCGTTCATCGAGTCGGACAGCAGCATCAGGATCTTCCCGTCGCCGTCGTAGGCCTCTTCGAGCCCCTCGGTGAGGTACTCCCAGAAGTCCTTGGAGTACAGGGACTGGGCGATGCCGTTGGTGGCGGCGGTCTGGGTGAGCCGGCGGGGAAGGATGCCGGGGATCGGCTTCGTGTCGAGGTCCGTGAGGAGCTTGGCGATACGGTCCTTCACGTCCTGCGGGGTGTCGCCGATCGGGCATTCCGTTGTCTTCGACGTGCAGTCCTCGGCGAAGTTGTCGAGTGCGAGCTGGAAGCCCATGGCCTGCCCGAGCGAGCTCTGCTCCGGGTCCTGGGTGGGGTCGACGACGGCGTCGAAGACGGCCCGGCCCACGTTCTTCGGGAACAAGTGGGCGTAGACGCCGCCGAGTTCGGTGCCGTACGAGATGCCGAAGTAGTGCAGTTGCCGGTCGCCGAGGACCTGGCGCATCAGGTCCATGTCGCGGGCGGCGTCGGTGGTGCGGACGTGCGGCAGGATCGTCCTGGAGTTCTTCTCGCAGGCGGCGTTGAACTGCTTGGTGCGGTTGATCAGCTGGGTGCGTTCGGCGCTGGTGTCGGGCGTCGCGTCCTGCTGGAAGTAGTCGTCGAGCTGCTCGTCGTTCTCGCACTCGACGGGGTCGCTGCGGCCGACTCCGCGCGGGTCGAAGCTGACCAGGTCGTAGCGGGTGCGCAGGGCCGCGTAGTCCTCGCCGAACGCGGGGAGCGTGGTGACGCCGCTGCCGCCGGGCCCGCCGAAGTTGAAGACCAGGGAGCCGATCCGTCTGCCGGGGTCGCCGCTGGCCCTGGCCCGGATCAGGGCGAGGCCGATGGTGGCGCCCTTCGGCTTCGACCAGTCCAGGGGCGCCCGCATGGTGGCGCACTGCCAGGTGCCGCCGCCGGGCAGCGGGGACGGCGTGTCGCCGCCGCCCTCGGCCTCGTCGGGCGCCGGGCAGTTCTTCCAGTCCAGCTTCTGCGCCGTCAGATCCCCGTCCTTGGAACCGTCGCTGCACCCTGTCGGCACGAAGGACAGCGCCAGGGCGGTGGCCAGGGCCGCGACACGGATCCGGAAGGGGTTCGGCATGCTCCCATCCTGGGGTCGCGCACGGCCACGCGCGCGGGGCACGAGCCGTCCGAGGTACGGCCCTAGAGCGCGCCCTTGCGGGAGAGGTGGTTGAAGGCCAGCCAGCCCGGCAGGACCGGCAGCCACAGGGTCAGCAGCCGGTACAGCAGCACGGCGGGCGCCGCGACCTCCTTGGGGAGGCCGATCGCGATCAGGCCGACGGTCAGGGTCGCCTCGACCGCGCCGACGCCGCCCGGGGTCGGCGCCGCGGAGCCGAGCGCGTTGCCGGCGAGGAAGACGACGGCGACGCTGGCGATGCTCAGCGAGGTCGACTGGTCGCCGAACGCGCGGATGGAGGCGTCCAGGCACATCACGAAGCAGGCGGTCAGCAGCAGCATGCCGCCGATGCCGGTGACGAGCTTCTGCGGCCGCTGGAGCACGTCCAGCATGCGCGGCACGACACCCGCGAAGAGCGACCGCACGCGCGTGCTGACGAACTTCCGCAGGAACGGCACCGAGGTGACCACGAGGACCAGTACGGCGACGGTCAGCAGGCCCGCGATGACCGTGCGGGAGGGGGACAGCGACGGGGTCTTCTCGGTGCCGGTCAGATAGCCGAAGGACAGCAGCATCAGGATGTGACAGCCGAGCGAGAACAGCTGCGAGGCGCCGACGCTTGCCACCGCGAGCCCGGGGCGCACGCCCGCGCGTTGCAGGAAGCGCGTGTTGAGGGCCACACCGCCGACCGCGGCGGGCGCCACGATCTTCACGAACGACCCGGCGAGCTGCGCCGCCACGGTCCGTACGAAGGGCACCCGCTCGGGCACGAACCCGAGCAGCGACATCGCGGCGGCGACATAGCTGAGCGCCGAGAACAGCACCGCGGCGATCACCCAGCCCCACTGGGCGTTCGCGACCAGGGGGCCGAACTCGATGTGGGTGAGCTGGGTCAGCAGGTAGTACCCGCCGATCGCGCCGGCGAAGACGCTGATCAGCGTGCGCGGCCGCACCCGCTCCAGGCGGGCCGGCTCGACGGGCGCCTGCGGCCTGATCCTCAGCACCTGGTGCCGGATCTGGGTGAGCAGGTCCTCCTCGCGGGCTTCTTCCAGCGCGTCGTCCAGGGCGCGCTTCTCGGCCCGCTGCTCGGCGCGCACCGTCTTCTTGTCGGGCTTCTCGGCCTCCTCCGCGCGGTCCTGCTTGACCTGCCGGGACGCCTCCAGGACCGCGTCCCGCTCGCGCTGGGCGCGTTCCCTGGCCAGTCTGCGCAGCGTCGCGCGCGTGGAGCGCGTCAGCGCGATCGGCTGGAGCATCGGCAGGCAGTCGGCGACGGCGTCGGGTCCGAGGACGCCGACCGCCGAGGCCACCGCCCGCTCGGCGCCCACCCGCAGACCGAGCGTGGTGACCAGCTGGGCGACGTCCATGCGCAGCAGCAGTTCACCGGCCGCGATCTCGCCGCCGCGCAGGTCGGTGAGGATCACCGTGCCGGAACGATCCACCAGGATGGCGTCACCCGCGAGCCTGCGGTGCGCGATCCGGCGCGACTGCAACGCCTGTACCTGGTGCCAGGTGTGGCGCAGCAGTTCGTCGGTGATCTCCTCGTCGGCCAGCGAGTCGAGCGTACGGCCGCCGGTGTGCTCGTAGACGAGCATCACGGCGTCCGGGCCCAGCTCGGAGGTGGCGATCAGCTTGGGCGCGTTGGCGCCGGCCGCGATCGCCGCGTACGCCAGCAGTGCCTCCTGCTCCAGGGCCTGGCGCAGGGACTGGAGGCTGGAGCGGGTCGCGAAGCCGCGCAGGGTCAGGTTGCGCCACGCGCGGTAGAAGAAGCCCTGGGCCTGCTGTTCCCGGTCGACGACCGTGACGTCCAGCGGCGGGCCGTCCTCCAGGGTGACGAAGTAGCGCCGGCCCCGGTCGCCGTTCTCGCTGTCCAGGACCTCCTCGCGGGCCGCGCCGACCGGGTGGAAGCCGACGTGCCTGAGGCCCGCCAGCAGGGTCCGCCCGGTGGGGCGGACGTTCGGGGAGCCGACGGCGTACAGCGTGCCGTAGGCGACGGTCCAGCCGATCAGCACCGTGAGGATGATCGAGAACGGTGTCGTGTAGCCGGTGACCAGCATGGAGAACGCGTCGAGCAGCAGCACGATCCACAGCACCGAGCGCCATCTCGGACGCCGGGACATGCCGACGGCCGTCATGTAGGCGATGACGGGTGCGAGATAGCCGTGCACCGGGTCGGTGAGGGCGTGGATGTCGCCGGGGGAGGGCTGGGTCAGCGCCTCCTGGATCGAGCCCGGGGCGGCTCTGGCCACCCACAGGTCGGTGGCGAGGGTCACGCCGTGCGCGAGGACGGCCGCGAGCACGCCGTCGGCGATGCGCAGCCCGTCCCGCTTGATCAGCCGCTCGATCGCGAACGCCACCGGCACCAGCAGGATCGCGATGCTGGAGGCCAGTCCCGCGAACCTGATCAGCAGGTCGGGGGCCTGTCCGGTGCCCTTGTTGATGTCCTGTTCGAGGCCGGAGGTGGTGCCGTGCGCGAACGCGGCGATGCCGAGCAGCACGGCGATGGCGAGGACCCCGACCAGGAGCCGCATGAGGTCGGAGGGGCGGTGCACGCGCGCGGGGAGCAGCGGTTCGTCGCCCTCCACCTCGTCGGCGTGCGTCTCGTCGCACCCGTGTTCCGCCTCGGCTTCCGCTTCGACGGCGTCGGCGTCGGCGGCCGACTGCGCGGTGTCCGTTTGCGTGATGTCGGATCCGGGCGCGTCAGGGCGTGCGGTGGCGTCAGAGGTGCCGGCCCCGCCCTCGGGGTGCACGCCCTGCTGCTCGGTCGTCTCTTCTTGATCTCGTATCACCAGTCACCGCCCGCACGATGGTGGCATGCCCCACCGACACCCGAAGGCATCAGGGTGCAGATGCGGGGGCGCACAGTCTGCCCCAAGCATCGCGAGAGAGCGAGGCGGAGGCCTGCCGCGGACCGGGCGGATTGTCGGCGGGGTGCGGCAGGATGGGGCGAATGAGCGAGCAGAGCCTTCCCGAGGACACCCGAGAGGGGTACGCGGACGAGTTGCCCGAGTACGCCGAGCGGGTCCTGGAGGTCGCCGAGCGGATCCCGCCCGGGCGCGTGATGACGTACGGCGACGTCGCGGAGTGGCTGGAGGAGGGCGGGCCGCGCCAGGTCGGGCGGGTGATGTCCCTCTACGGCGGTGCCGTCCCGTGGTGGCGGGTGGTGCGCGCCGACGGGGCACTGCTCCCGGGGCACGAGCTGGGCGCGCTGGACCACTACCGGGCCGAGGGCACCCCGCTGAAGGAGGCGAGCAGGGCCGCGGAGGGCCATCTGCCGCGGCTCGACATGAAGCGGGCGCGGTGGGACGGCGGCGCGGACACGGGGGCTCACACCTGACAGCTTCCGCCATCGGAGGCCCTCGGGGGGAACCTGTGGCCCGTACGAGGGACACCGGGGACGTCCGTGGCATGACGTACGTTCGTGAGATGTGCGGCGCGCGTGCCGCGGGTGCCGCCCGGGGCGGACGGGAAGAAGCGGAAGCCCTGCTTCCGTCCGGTTCGCCGGCGTAGCGTCCACTGCGCGTGTCCCGCTCACCCCGCGGCCACCTCCGCGCACGCGCGACCGCGAACCGACCAGCACACCCACCAGGACCGGCGAACCACGTGAGCTCCTCTTCCTCCACCAGGCGCCTGCCGCACCTCCCGGTGCGGCAGGGGAACCGTGGCGCTTACCGACTGGTCCGTACCCCGCCGGCCGACGTCGATCCCCCTCGTCTGGACGCCGCACAGCGCGCCGTGGTTGACCACGGGTCCGGACCGCTGCTCGTCCTCGCCGGCCCTGGCACCGGCAAGACCACCACCCTGGTGGAGTCCGTCGCCGCACGGATCGCCCGCGGCGAGGACCCCGAGCGGATCCTGGTGCTGACGTTCAGCCGCAAGGCCGCCGTCGAACTGCGCGACCGCATGGCCCTGCGGGTGGGCGCGGCCCGCGCGCCCCGCGCGACCACCTTCCACTCGTACTGCTACGCCCTGGTCCGCGCCCACCAGGACAGCGGCCTGTTCGTGGACCCGCTGCGGCTGCTGTCCGGCCCCGAGCAGGACGTCGCCGTCCGCGACCTGCTGGCCGGCCAGCCCGACCTGGAGCGGCTCGGGCTGAACCACGTGCGCTGGCCCGACGAACTGCGCGCCTGCCTCACCACCCGGGGCTTCGCCGACGAGGTCCGCGCGGTCCTCGCCCGCAGCCGCGAACTGGGCCTGGACCCGGCCGCCCTGGACGCCTTCGCCCGCCGTATCGGCCGCCCCGACTGGCGGGCCGCCGCCGCCTTCCTCGCCGAGTACCTCGACGTCCTCGACCTCCAGGGCGTCCTCGACTACGCCGAACTCGTCCACCGCGCGGTGCTGCTCGCCCACCGCCCCGAGGTCGCCCTGGACCTCGCAGGCCGCTACGACGCCGTGTACGTCGACGAGTACCAGGACACCGACCCGGCCCAGGTGCGCCTGCTGCACGCCCTGGCCGGCGGCGGCCGCACCCTGGTCGCGTTCGGCGACCCGGACCAGTCGATCTACACGTTCCGGGGCGCCGACGTGAACGGCATCCTGGACTTCCCGTCGGCCTTCGCGCGCGTGGACGGCCGTCCGGCACCGGTGCAGGTGCTGCGTACGTCCCGCCGCTCCGGCGCCGGTCTGCTGGCCGCGACCCGCCTCCTGACCCAGCGGATGCCGTTGACCCGGCTGCCCGCCGACAAGGTGCGTGCGCACCGCGAGCTGACCGCCGCGCGGGACGACGGCCGCGTCGAGGCGTACACGTACCCGACGCCCGGCACCGAGCTGGACAACATCGCCGACATCCTGCGCCGCGCGCACCTGGAGGACGGCGTCCGCTGGAGCGACATGGCCGTCCTGGTGCGCGCCGGGTCCCACACCATCCCGACGGTCCGCCGCGCCCTCACCGCGGCCGGTGTGCCCCTGGACATCGACGGCGACGACGTGCCGCTGCGCCACGAACCGGCGGTGGCGCCCCTGCTGACGGCACTGCGGGCGGTGGCGGCGGCCGAAGCGGCGTCCGGTGCGGCGCCCGATGCGGCGTCCGGTGCGGAAGAGGGCGCCTGCTGGCTCGACACCGAGACCGCGCTCACCCTGCTCGGTTCCCCCCTCGCCGGCATGGACGCCGCCGACCTGCGCCGCCTCGGCCGTGCCCTGCGCGACGAGGAGCGGGCGGCCGGCAACGCGCTCCCGCCCCCGTCGGACGACCTGCTCGCGCGGGCGCTCGCCGAGCCCGAGCGCCTGGCCGTCCACGACCCCGGGTACGCGCGCGGGGCGCAGCGGCTCGGCGCGCTGCTCGGCCGGGCCCGGGAGCGCCTGACCGGCGGCGGCACGGCCGAGGAGGCGTTGTGGATCCTGTGGAACGGCACCCCCTGGCCCTCGCGCCTGGAGCGTGCGGCCCGCCGCGGCGGCGCGGCCGGCCGCAACGCCGACCGTGACCTGGACGCCGTGTGCGCCCTGTTCGCCACCGCCGCCCGCGCGGAGGAGCGCAGCGGCGGCCGGGGCGCGCTGAACTTCCTGGCGGAGATCGAGGCCGAGGACATCGCCGCCGACACCCTCGCCGGCCGCGCGGTACGCCCCGACGCCGTCCGTCTGATGACCGCGCACCGCGCCAAGGGCCTGGAGTGGCGCCTGGTCGTCGTGGCCGGCGTCCAGGAGGGTCTGTGGCCCGACCTGCGCCGCCGCGGCTCGCTCCTGGAGGCCGACCGCATCGGCCGGGACGGACTCGCCGAACCGCTCACCCCGGGCGCGCTGCTCGCCGAGGAGCGCCGCCTGTTCTACGTCGCCGCCACACGCGCGCGTGAACGTCTCGTCGTCACCGCCGTGAAGGCCCCCGCGGACGACGGCGACCAGCCCTCCCGGTTCCTCACCGAACTGGGCGTCGAACCCGAGGACGTCACCGGACGGCCCCGCCGCCCACTCGCCGTGGCCGCCCTGGTCGCCGAGCTGCGCGCGACCACCGTCGACCCGCGCGCGTCCGACGCCCTGCGGGAGGCCGCCGCCCGCCGCCTGGCCCGGCTGGCGGCGCTCGCCGACGAGGACGGCCGCCCCCTGGTGCCGTCCGCCCACCCCTACCGCTGGTGGGGCATGTTCGAGCCGACCGAGAGCAAGGTGCCGCTGCGCGACCGCGACCAGCCCGTGGTGCTCTCCGGCAGCGCCCTCGACCAGCTCGCCAACACCTGCTCCCTCCAGTGGTTCCTGGGCCGCGAGGTGAAGGCCGACGCGCCCGCCACCACCGCCCAGGGCTTCGGCAACGTCGTGCACGTCCTCGCCGACGAGGTCGCCTCCGGACGCACCCCCGCCGACCTCGCCGTCCTCATGGAGCGGCTGGATTCGGTGTGGAACGCGCTCGCCTTCGACGCGCCCTGGAAGTCGGCGCAGGAGAAGGACAACGCGCGCGTGGCGCTCGAACGCTTCCTGAAGTGGCACGTCCTGGACCGCACCGCACGCACCCCGGTGGCCAGCGAGCAGGACTTCGACGTCACCCTCGGAGCGGGCGACTACGAGGTGCGCATCCGCGGCCAGATGGACCGCGTGGAGGCGGACGGCGAGGGCCGCGCGTACGTCGTCGACTTCAAGACCGGCAAACAGGCGCCCAGCACGGCCGAGGTGACCCGGCACCCGCAGCTCGCCGTCTACCAGCTCGCGGTCCGCGAGGGCGCCGTCGACGAGGCCTTCGACGGCGTCCGGCCCGAACCCGGCGGCGCCGAACTGGTCCACCTCAGACAGGGCGCGGCCCAGCGCGACGGCGGCGAGACCCTGCCCAAGGTGCAGGCGCAGGAGCCGCTGGAGGGGGAGTGGGTCGGAGATCTGCTGGCCACCGCCGCCGGCAAGGTCCTCGACGAACGGTTCACGCCGACCACCGGCCAGCACTGCACCCACTGCGCCTTCCGCGCCTCGTGCAGCGCGCGGCCGGAGGGGCGGCACGTGGTGGAGTGAGCGCCGCTGTGTCATCGATTGCGCCGTTTTATCGATTGTCAGTGGCCGCCGCTAGCCTCTTTCCTCATGTCCGCCCGTATCACCGACCCCGAGCAGCTCAAGGAGCTCCTGGGCATCCCGTTCACCCCGGAGCAGACGGCCTGCATCACCGCGCCGCCCGCCCCGCAGGTGATCGTGGCCGGGGCCGGGTCGGGCAAGACGACGGTGATGGCGGCCCGCGTGGTCTGGCTGGTCGGCACCGGGCAGGTGGCACCGGAGCAGGTCCTCGGCCTGACCTTCACCAACAAGGCGGCCGGTGAACTCGCCGAGCGCGTCCGCAAGGCACTCGTCAGGGCGGGCGTCACCGACCCCGACGTCATCGACCCGGACAACCCGCCCGGCGAGCCGGTCATTTCCACGTACCACGCCTTCGCGGGCCGCCTGCTGACCGACCACGGCCTGCGCATCGGGCTGGAGCCGACCTCCCGGCTGCTCGCCGACGCCACCCGCTACCAGCTCGCCGCGCGCGTGCTGCGCGAGGCCCCCGGCCCCTACCCGGCCCTCACCCGCTCCTTCGCCGACCTCGTCAGCGACCTGCTCACCCTCGACTCCGAGCTCGCCGAACACCTGGTGGGCCCCGAGGACCTGCGGGCCTGGGACGCCGGCCTGCTGAACACCCTGTCAGCCGTCAAGCTCGGCAACGCCGACCTGCGCAAGGTCCCCGAGGCGGCCGCCGCCCGCCGCGAACTGGCCGAGCTGGTCCTGCGCTACCGGGCCGCCAAGCGCGAGCGCGATCTGCTCGACTTCGGCGACCAGATCGCACTGTCCGCGGCACTGGCCGGCATCGCCGAGGTGGGCAGGCTGCTGCGGGACGAGTTCCGGGTCGTCCTCCTCGACGAGTACCAGGACACCTCGGTGGCCCAGCGGGTGCTCCTGGCGGGCCTGTTCGGCGGCGGCACCGGGCACCCCGTGACCGCGGTCGGTGACCCCTGCCAGGCCATCTACGGCTGGCGCGGCGCCTCCGTCGCCAACCTGGACGACTTCCCCGAGCACTTCGCACACGCCGACGGGCGCCCCGCCACCCGCCAGGCGCTCAGCGAGAACCGCCGCAGCGGCGGCCGCCTCCTGGACCTCGCCAACGGCCTCGCCGAGCCGCTGCGCGCCATGCACGCGGGCGTGGAGGCCCTCCGCCCCGCCCCGGGCGCGGAACGCGACGGCACGGTCCGCTGCGCCCTGCTGCGCACCCACGCCGAGGAGATGGACTGGATCGCCGACTCGGTCGCCCACCTCGTCCGCACCGGCACGGCGCCCGCCGAGATCGCGGTCCTGTGCCGTACGGCGACCGACTTCGCGCAGATCCAGGGCGCCCTCGTCGCCCGTGACGTCCCCGTCGAGGTGGTCGGCCTCTCCGGGCTGCTGCACCTGCCCGAGGTGGCCGACCTCGTCGCCGTCTGCGAGGTGCTCCAGGACCCGGGAGCCAACGCCTCCCTGGTCCGCCTGCTGACCGGCCCGCGCTGGCGCATCGGCCCCCGCGACCTCGCCCTCCTCGGCCGCCGTGCCCGGCTGCTGGTGTCCCACGCGCGCGTGGGCGACGCCGACGACCCGGACCGCAGGCTCGCCGAGGCCGTCGAAGGCGTCGACCCCGCCGAGGTGATATCCCTCGCGGACGCCCTGGACACGTTCCTGGAGCTGCCGTTCGACGGCGACCGGCTCGGGCAGGGGGACGACGGGCTGCCGTTCTCGCCGGACGCGCGGGTTCGCTTCGCCCGCCTCGCCACCGAACTGCGCGAGCTGCGCCGCTCCCTGTCCGACCCGCTGATGGACGTCCTGCACCGGGTCCTCGCGGTCACCGGCCTGGAGGTGGAGCTGTCCGCGTCCCCGCACGCGCTGGCCGCCCGCCGCCGCGAGACGCTGTCCAACTTCCTGGACGTCGCCGCCTCCTTCGCGGCCGGCGACCAGGAGGCCACCCTGCTCGCCTTCCTCGGCTTCCTGCGCACCGCCGCCCAGTACGAGAAGGGCCTCGACAACGCCCTGCCCGGCGGCGAGAACACCGTCAAGGTCCTCACCGCGCACAAGTCCAAGGGCCTGGAGTGGGACGTCGTCGTCGTCCCCGGACTGGTCAAGGGCACCTTCCCGAGCAGTCAGGGCCGCGAGAAGTGGACCGCCCAGGCCAAGGTGCTCCCGCACGCCCTGCGCGGCGACACCGCCACCCTGCCCGACGTCGAGGCCTGGGACTCGCGGGGCATGAAGGCCTTCCACGAGGCCATGAAGGACCACCAGCACACCGAGGAACTCCGCCTCGGCTACGTCACCTTCACCCGCCCCCGCTCCCTGCTCCTCGGCTCCGGCCACTGGTGGGGCCCCAGCCAGAAGAAGCCGCGCGGGCCCTCCGACTTCCTCCGGGCCCTGTACGACCACTGTGCCGCCGGACACGGCGAGATCGAGGCCTGGGCCGACGAGCCGGAGGAGGGCGAGGAGAACCCGGCCCTGCACACGGCGAGCGCCGACCAGGTGTGGCCGCTGCCCCTGGACGCGGCCGCCCTGGCCCGCCGCCGCGCGGCCGCCGAGACCGTCCTGGCCCACCTGGAGGCGCTCACGGCCGGAACGGACGGAGACACCTCCGCCGATCACGACCCGGCCGCCGCCGAGGACCCGGACTGGCCTCCGCCGCCCGAGGACGAGGAACCCGACCCCTATCAGGACGTCTTCCCGGACGCCGGCTCCGCCGACTTCGCCGACTCCTCCGACTGGGACTCCTGGAGCACCGACCGCCCCACGGTCCCGCACCAGGCCGTGCCCGCCGAGCGCACGCCCCCGCGCGGAACGGCGCACGAGCGCGCCCCGGAACCCGAGCCCGGGCACGCGCGCGTGCCGGAACCCGGGCGCACCCTCCTCACCCCCGAGGAGGCCCGCGCCGTCGCCTCCTGGGACCGCGACCTCGACGCGCTCACCGGCGAGCTGCTGCGCGCCCGCCGGAACGTCACCGACGTCCCCCTGCCGGCCACGCTCTCCGCGACCCAGCTGATGCGGCTGGCCGAGGACCCGGACGGGCTCGCACAGGAACTCGCGCGCCCCATGCCGCGCCCTCCGCAGCCGGCCGCGCGCCGGGGCACCCGGTTCCACGCCTGGGTGGAAGCCCGCTTCGAGGAGCTCACGCTGCCCATGCTGGAGCCCGACGAGCTGCCCGGCAGCGACGCCGAGATCGCCGACGAACGCGACCTCGAAGCGCTCAAGGAGGCCTTCGAGCGCACCGAGTACGCGCACCGCACGCCCTACCGCGTCGAGGCCCCCTTCCAGCTCGCCCTCGCGGGCCGGGTCGTCAGGGGCCGTATCGACGCCGTCTACCGGACGGACCACGGCGACGGGGCGGCGTACGGGACGACGTACGAGATCGTCGACTGGAAGACCAGCCGCACCCGCCCCGCCGACCCGCTCCAGCTGGCGATCTACCGGATCGGCTGGGCGGAGCAGCAGGGCGTGCCGCCCGAGTCGGTCACGGCCGCGTTCGTACACGTGCGCACCGGCGAGGTCGAACGACCGGAGGGTCTGCCGGACCGGGCCGCCCTGGAAAAGCTGATCGTCGGACAAGCTGTCGGACAAGCCGAGTGTGACGAACCGCCCGCCGAGGATGTCGGTCCGGGCCGATAGGCTCGTGACCATGAGCCAGACCCCGGACAGCGCCGTCCGTACGTACATCGAGCAGCACCGCGCCGCCTTCCTCGCCGACCTCGCCGAATGGCTGCGCATCCCCTCCGTGTCGGCCCAGCCCGACCACGCCCCCGATGTACGCCGCAGCGCCGACTGGCTTGCCGCCAAACTGACCGAGACGGGCTTCCCGACCGCAGAGGTCTGGGAGACACCGGGCGCCCCGGCCGTCTTCGCCGAGTGGCCCGCAGACGACCCCGAGGCGCCCACGGTCCTGGTCTACGGCCATCACGACGTGCAGCCCGCCGCCCGCGAGGACGGCTGGGACAGCGAGCCCTTCGACCCGGTCGTCCGGGACAACCGGCTGTACGCGCGCGGGGCGGCCGACGACAAGGGCCAGGTGTTCTTCCACACACTCGGCGTCCGCGCCCACCTCGCCGCCACCGGCCGCACCGCACCCGCCGTGCATCTCAAGCTGCTGATCGAGGGCGAGGAGGAGTCCGGCTCCCCGCACTTCCGGGCCCTGGTCGAGGAGCACGCCGAGCGGCTCGCCGCCGACGCCGTGATCGTCTCCGACACCGGCATGTGGTCCGAGGACACCCCCACGGTGTGCACGGGCATGCGCGGGCTCGCCGAGTGCCAGATCGTCCTGCACGGCCCCGACCAGGACATCCACTCCGGCGCCTTCGGCGGTGCCGTCCCCAATCCCGCCACCGTCGCGGCCCGCCTGGTCGCCGCCCTGCACGACGAGCACGCGCGCGTGGCGATCCCCGGCTTCTACGACGGCATCGTCGAGCTCAGCGACCGTGAGCGGCGGCTGTGGGCCGAGCTGCCGTTCGACGAGGACGGCTGGCTGCGCGAAGCGCATTCGTACGCCACCGAGGGCGAGGCCGGGCACACCACCCTGGAGCGCATCTGGGCCCGCCCCACCGCCGAGGTCAACGGCATCGGCGGCGGCTACCAGGGCCCCGGCAGCAAGACGATCATCCCGTCGTCGGCGCTGTTGAAGCTGTCGTTCCGGCTGGTCGCCGGACAGGACCCGGACCACATCGAGAAGATCGTCCGCGCCTGGGCCGACGAGCGGATCCCCGCCGGGATCCGCGCCGAGATCACCTTCCTGCCGGCCACCCGCCCCTGCCTGACCCCGCTCGACCACCCCGGCCTCCAGTCGCTGGCCCGCGCCATGGGCCGGGCTTTCGAGGGACCTGTCAGGTTCACCCGTTCGGGTGGCTCGGGGCCCGCCGCGGACCTTCAGGACGTCCTCGGCGCACCCGTCCTCTTCCTGGGCATCTCCGTCCCCTCCGACGGCTGGCACGCCCCGAACGAGAAGGTCGAGCTGGACCTCCTCCTCAAAGGCGTCGAGACCAGCGCCTACCTGTGGGACGACCTCGCCGAGAACTGGCGCCATGCCCCCTGAGCCGTCGACGCCGTCCGGAGCGGCACCGCGCGCGGGGCACACTGGAAGGACCGCCCCGGCCGCCCCGGCCCCGCCCGACCCGGTCTCTCCCGCCCTTCGTCCCGCTGAACCGCCCGCTGAAACATCCGTTGCACTGGGGGAGTTGGAAGCACCCGTGACCACCTGGACCGACCACACCGCCGACCGCCCCATTTCGCTCACCGCCCCGAGCGGCATCGACCGAGCAGCCCACCACCGGCTCGACGAGGCCTGGCTCGCGGCGGCATGGAGCCACCCCGACACCCGCTGTTTCGTGGTCTCCGGCGGCCAGGTCCTCATCGACGAGACGCCCGACGGCCACACCGAACTCGTCATGACGCCCTCCTTCGAGGCCCCCCTCACCGAGGCGCACCGCTACTTCCTCGGCACCGACGAGGACGGCGTCAGCTACTTCGCCCTCCAGAAGGACGCCCTGCCCGGCCGCATCGACCAGTCCGCGCGCCCCGCCGGCCTGCGCGAGGCCGGACTGCTGCTGTCACCGCGCGACGTGGGCCTGATGGTGCACGCGGTCGGCCTGGAGAACTGGCAGCGCACCCACCGCTTCTGCTCCCGCTGCGGCGAGCGCACGGTGATCGCCGCCGCCGGCCACATCCGCCGCTGCCAGGCCTGCGGTGCCGAGCACTACCCGCGCACCGACCCGGCCGTGATCATGGCCGTCACCGATGAGGACGACCGCATCCTGCTCGGCCGCCAGGTCCACTGGCCCGAGGGCCGCTTCTCCACGCTCGCCGGCTTCGTGGAGCCCGGCGAGTCCATCGAGCAGGCGGTGCGGCGCGAGGTCTTCGAGGAGGTCGGCGTCACCGTCGGCCCGGTCGAGTACGTCGCCAGCCAGCCCTGGCCGTTCCCGTCCAGCCTCATGCTCGGCTTCATGGCCCGCGCGACCTCGACCGAGATCGACGTCGACGGCGACGAGATCCACGAGGCCCGCTGGTTCTCCCGCGACGAACTCGGCGCCGCCTTCGACTCCGGCGACGTCCTGCCGCCGTACGGCATCTCGATCGCGGCCCGCCTGATCGAGATGTGGTACGGCAAGCCGCTGCCGACGAGGAGCTTCGTCTGAGAGACCGGCCGTCATGACCACAGAGGAGTACTGGAACCACAACGTCCACTACCACCCCGTGGTGCTGGACGCGGTTCCGGAAGGCTGCCGCACCGCCCTGGACGTCGGCTGCGGCGACGGCCTGCTCGCCGCCAAGCTCGCGGCCAGGGCGGAGTCCGTCACCGGCGTGGACCGTTCGGCGGAGATGATCAGGCGGGCGCGCAAGCGGGACGTCGGGAACGTCACCTTCCTGGAGGGCGACTACCTCGACGACGCCCTCGACGGCGCCGCCCTCGACCAGGAGGGCTACGACTTCGTCAGCGCGGTCGCCGTCATCCACCACGCCCCCTTCGACGACGCGATCGACCGACTGGTGGGGCTGCTCGCGCCCGGCGGCCGGCTGGTCATCGTCGGCATGGCGTACAACCACACCCCTCTGGACTGGGTGATCAGCGGCTGCGGAGTCCCCGCGAGTCGGTTGAACGCACGTCTGCGGGGCGGCAAGCGGGCCCCGGAGGGGATGCCCGTCGAGGATTCCGCCATGCACTGGGGAGAGGTCCGGCAGTCCACCGCGCACCTGCTCCCCGGCCGCCGGTACCGGCGCCGCCTGCTGTGGCGCTACACACTGGTGTGGGACAAGCCGGCCCGAACATGCGAAGGCGGCCCCTGAGACGAGTCAGGGGCCGCCATGCGCCGGGAAACCTACGCGCTGACCTTCTGCTTCACCTGGGCCAGCGACGGGTTCGTCAGCGTCGAGCCGTCGGCGAAGAGCACCGTGGGGACCGTCTGGTTTCCGCCATTCGCCTTTTCCACGAACGCGGCCGACTCCGGGTCCTGCTCGATGTTGATCTCGGTGTACGCGATGCCCTCGCGGTCCAGCTGGCTCTTCAGCCGGCGGCAGTAGCCGCACCACGTGGTGCTGTACATCGTCACAGTGCCCTGCATCTCGCTCGCACTCCTTCGGCAGGTCGGGGAAGTCCTCCAGGGAAGGAACGTACGTGACCCGTCCGCCATTCCCACGGCACGGGCCGCGGCGACGCCCGCCACATCGGCCCGGTCGACGCCTGCCGCATTAGTACGACCGCACGGGGTTGCCTGTGGACAACCGGCACAGCCGTCTCCGGCGACCTGGCAGCATGGCCATGTGACAGCAGCAACGCACTCCTCCCTCTTCCCGCCGGTACCGGACTCTGCCGACGCGGTGCTCGAAGGGCTCGACCCCGAGCAGCGCGCGGTGGCGACCGCCCTGCGCGGTCCCGTGTGCGTGCTGGCCGGAGCCGGTACCGGCAAGACCCGGGCGATCACCCACCGGATCGCCTACGGAGTGCGGGCCGGCATCCTCCAGCCGTCCAGCGTGCTCGCCGTCACCTTCACCAACCGCGCCGCCGGCGAGATGCGCGGCCGGCTGCGCCAGCTCGGCGCCCAGGGGGTGCAGGCCCGCACCTTCCACTCGGCCGCGCTGCGCCAGCTCCAGTTCTTCTGGCCGAAAGCGATCGGTGGCTCCCTGCCCCGGCTCGTCGACCGCAAGATCCAGCTCGTCGCCGACGCGGCCGCCGCCTGCCGTATCCGCCTCGACCGGGGCGAGCTGCGGGACGTCACCGCCGAGATCGAGTGGTCCAAGGTCACCCGGACCGTCCCAGCCGACTATCCGCTGGCCGCCGTCAAGGCCGGCCGGGAGGCCCCCCGCGACCCCGCCGAGATCGCCCAGCTCTACTCGGTCTACGAGGACCTCAAGCGCGACCGCGCGGTCATCGACTTCGAGGACGTCCTGCTGCTGACCGTCGGCATCCTGCAGGACCGGCACGACATCGCCGAACAGGTCCGCGCCCAGTACCAGCACTTCGTCGTGGACGAGTACCAGGACGTCAGCCCGCTCCAGCAGCGGCTGCTGGAACTGTGGCTCGGCGACCGCGACAGCCTCTGCGTCGTCGGCGACGCCAGCCAGACCATCTACTCGTTCACAGGAGCAACCCCCGACCATCTGCTCGACTTCCGTGTCCGCCACCCCGGGGCCACCGTCGTCAAACTGGTCCGCGACTACCGCTCCACACCCCAGGTCGTCCGCCTCGCCAACGGACTGCTGGCCCAGGCCAGCGGCCGCGCCGCCGACCACCGCCTGGAGCTGATCTCCCAGCGCCCGGCCGGACCCGAGCCCGTGTACACCGAGTACACCGACGAGCCCGCCGAGGCCGAGGGCGCCGCCCGCCGTATCCGGGAGCTGGTCGGCGCCGGGGTGCCGGCCGCCGAGATCGCCGTGCTGTTCCGCACCAACTCCCAGTCCGAGACGTACGAGCAGGCCCTCGCGGACGCCGGGGTGCCCTACCAGCTGCGCGGTGCCGAGCGGTTCTTCGACCGGCCCGAGGTCCGCAAGGCGGGCGTCGCCCTGCGCGCCGCCGCCCGCTTCGGCGGCAACGACGCGCTGCTCGACGACACCGTG
This sequence comes from Streptomyces sp. NPDC054770, assembly GCF_053611985.1. NCBI lineage: Bacteria > Bacillati > Actinomycetota > Actinomycetes > Kitasatosporales > Streptomycetaceae > Streptomyces > Streptomyces sp. NPDC054770. The sequence goes on along the minus strand of NZ_JBSHBL010000092.1, from coordinate 12,775 downwards.
GACCTGCCCTCCCAGGTGCGCGCGGTGCTCTCCGGGGAGGGCTGGACCACCGAGCCCCCGGCCGGCTCCGGCGCGGTCCGGGAGCGCTGGGAGTCGCTGGCGGCCCTGGTCAACCTGGCCCATGACGTCGCCGCCGCCCGGCCCGCCGCCACCCTCGCCGACTTCGTCGCCGAACTCGACGAGCGCGCGGGCGCCCAGCACGCCCCGACCGTCCAGGGCGTCACCCTCGCCTCCCTGCACTCGGCGAAGGGCCTGGAGTGGGACGTCGTCTTCCTGGTCGGTGTCGCCGAGGGCATGATGCCGATCACCTATGCGAAGACCGACGAACAGATCGAGGAGGAACGCCGTCTCCTCTACGTCGGCGTGACCCGCGCCAGGGAACGGCTCCATGTCTCCTGGTCCCTCTCCCGAACTCCCGGCGGCAGACCCGGCCGCAGGCCCAGCCGCTTCCTGGACGGTCTGCGCCCCGGCTCCACCGGCACCGTCGGCCGGGCCGGCAGCGCAGGCGGCGGAGGCGTCGAACGCGGCTTCACCGGCGGCCCCGTGGCCGCACCCCGGCGCAGCCAGCGCACCCCCGCCCGCTGCCGGGTCTGCGGCCGCACTCTCACCGACGCCGGCGAGATGAAGCTGATGCGCTGTGACGGCTGCCCGTCCGACATGGACGAGGGCCTCTACGAGCGGCTGCGGGAGTGGCGTGCGGACCAGGCCCGGCTCAGCGGCCAGCCCGCCTTCTGCGTCTTCACCGACAGGACGCTGATGGCCATCGCCGAGAGCGCTCCCGACGACGACCGCGAGCTGGCCCGCATCCCCGGTGTCGGGATGCGCAAGCTCAACCGTTACGGCGCCGATGTCCTGGCCATCTGCGCAGGCCAGGAGCCCGAGGGAGATGAAGTGGGGGACTGATGCGAACTCGTCGAAAAAATAGTTTGCGCATGCCCCAGCAATCCCCATAGGTTCTAGGCACGGAAGCGGCGGCCTTCTCGAAGGCCCGGTTCCGTGTTGTACTTGCATATCCGAGCGGATCGGCTCAACACCGGTCCCCTAGACGCCGAGAGGAGGCGAGTCCAGTGATCAGCATCGAGACCAACATCAGCGCGGCCAAAATGACCGATCTCTCGGCCGTCTCCGTGTGCATGCTCGGCGTCTCCACCCTGGGCACCGGTCTGTCCGGCATTCCTGCCGTGCGTCCGGCGTCCTCCGTTTCTCTCGCGGGTCTTCCCGTCCGTGAGCGCAATGAGCGACCGACCAAGGCACTGGAAGCAGTAGCGGCACAGGCACAGGCCTATGCCTTTACGGCAGCCGGTGCCGGAGGCCGGAAGCAGACGACGCAGCACCACCTGATGTGGGCCTTCCGTGGGCCAGAACCCTGGAGTGATCCAGCCTGATTGATCAGGCCGGCGCCTTCAGGGCCGCGGAACCCCATCCGGGATCCGCGGCCCTTCTGTTTTCCCCGAACGGGGAGAGCGGAGCGAAGGGGCCTCGGGACAAGAGCAGAACCCGGTACCAGCCGCCAACCGGTCCAACCCGACCGGCACGACCAGACGAGGAACAACAACCGTGCAACTCGAAGCGCACGCCCCGTCCGTACCGCCTTCCGAAACGATCCCCCCGCCCGGCCTCACGGAGGACTCCACCTTGATCCCGCTCACCGCGCTCACCGCGCTCGACGACGCCATCGAGAACCTCGGCGTACCCGTCCCCTGCCGCTCCTACGACCCGGAGGTCTTCTTCGCCGAGTCGCCGGCGGACGTCGAGTACGCCAAGTCCCTCTGCCGCACCTGCCCGCTGATCGAGGCCTGCCTCGCCGGAGCCAAGGAGCGGCGCGAGCCCTGGGGCGTCTGGGGTGGCGAGCTGTTCGTCCAGGGTGTCGTCGTCGCTCGCAAGCGGCCGCGTGGCCGCCCGCGCAAGAACCCGGTCACGGCATGAACATCCACGGAACGATCGACCGCCCCCTCACGCACGATCCCAAGAAGCAGGCCCCGATGAAGCCGACCACCAGCGAGCCGACAGGCTCCGCGATCCCAGACTTCACCACCGCCGGTACCGCCACCGGCACGCGTCAGAACAGGACCCGAGAGATGCAACTCATCCCAGAAGCCTTGGCTCGTGCGCATATGCACGAGCGACTGCACGAGGCCGAGCGGGAACGCCGGGCCGTGCGCCTGGCGACCGCTCGCCGGATGCAGCGCCGAGCCGAGCGCGCCTCGATGCGTGCCCGCCGGGCGCTCGCCATGGCCGTGATGCAGTAACCCAGTACACCTGAAGCGGTGGCCTCCCGATCCCGGCAGGCGAATGCTCCCCGCGGGGGCCGGTCCAGCCGAACGGACCGGCCCCCGCGGTGCGTTGTGCCGCCGGATTCGCGCCGCGGAGTTATCGTCACCCGGTGACGAGTCTTCCCGGAGGCAGTGATCACGGCGGCTCCACCTCGGAGCCCCATCCGCTGGTGTGCGCCCGCTGCGGGGCCCCGGCCGACGGCCCCCAGCCCACCACCTGGACCTGCTCCGTGGAGAACGGCGTCCGTCAGTTCTTCTGCGACGCCTGCTCCAGAGAGAACCTCAGAGCGATCGAGGGCCGCCTCGACTCGTCCTGGTGGTGAACACCGCCCCCTACTGAGCCTCCAGAGCCTCTTCGGTCTCTTCGACCTCGTCGGCCTCGCCGAGGTCTTCGAGTTCTTCGAGTCCGTCGAGTTCCTCGGGCACGAACCCGGGCAGCCATGCCTCCAGTTCCTCCCGCAGCCGTACCGTCGCACCCAGCTGGCACAGCACGCCGATGGTGCTGAGGGTCACCCGGTGTATCAGGAGATAGGCAGGCGGCAGGTTGAGCTGCTTGCCCAGCTGGTGGGCGGGGTTGCGGGGATCGGCGATGCGGGTCGCCTGGCTGCGCATCCAGTTGCGGGTGAAGGTGAACTCGTCGACCTGGGCCGGTTCGATGATCGGCAGCAGGTAGTCCAGGACGGCGTCGGGGTCCAGCTCTATGGATTCCTTGACGAACCCCTCCGTGCACAGCAGCTCGTAGACCGCCTCGGCGTCACCGTCCAGCGTCATCCGCAGGGAGTCGCCGATCGGGCCGGGCAGGCCGCCGGAGAGACGGTCGACGGTGCCGAAGTCCAGCACGCCGAGGCGCCACTCCTCCTCGTCCTCCGGCTCACCGGGCAGCAGCCGGAAATTGCCGGGGTGCGGGTCGGCGTGCAGCAGGCCGGTGCGGGCCGGGCCCGAGAACAGGAAGCGGGCCAGAAGCTGACCGGCCCGGTCGCGCTGCTCCTGCGTACCCGCCGAGATGATCTCGGAGAGCGGTATCCCGTCGATCCACTCCGTGACCAGGACCTGGTCGCACTGGTGCACCACCGCGGGCACCACCACATCGGGGTCGCCCTCGAACTCCTCCGCGTGTGCCGCCTGGGCCTGCGCCTCCAGGGAGTAGTCCAGCTCCTCGGAGACCCGGTCGCGCAGCTCGGCGATCAGCGGCTTGATGTCCATACCGGGGATCAGCGGCCCCAACAGGCGGGCGAAGCGGCTCAGTTGCTGCAGGTCGGACAGCAGTGCCTCGCCGGCTCCCGGGTACTGCACCTTGACCGCCACCGCCCGGCCGTCCTGCCACACCGCCCGGTGCACCTGGCCGATCGAGGCCGCCGCCGAGGGCTTGTCCTCGAACTCCAGGAACAGCTCCCGCCAGTCCTCCCCGAGGCGCTCGGCGAGCACCGCGTGCACGGTGCGGGTCGGCATCGGCGGCGCGGCGTCCTGGAGTTTGGTGAGGGCCGCGCGGTAGGGGCCGGCGACCTCCTCCGGGAGGGCCGACTCGAAGACGGACATGGCCTGCCCGAACTTCATCGCCCCTCCCTTCAACTCGCCCAGGACCTTGAACAGCTGCTCCGCCGTGCGCTGTTGCAGTTCCCGGCTGACGATCTCCGCGGACTCGCCCACGATGCGCTTGCCCAGACCCCAGGTCGCCCGGCCGGCGAAGCCGAGCGGGAGCGCGGCGAGCTTGGCGGTCCGGGTGACCGCCTTCCGGGGAAGATCAGACATGCGCCCTCCAAGTCCCAGTCGGCCGTGCCGCGTCCGCGTGTTCTCGTCGCTCCGCCGACGGCCGTTGCTCCACCATTGTCGCGTGTGGATCCCCGTTGGTTGAGGAGTGTTCCCCCTTAGCTTTGTCCGCCGCTCCGCACGGGCATGCCGGGTGCGGCCAGACCGGCCGCGGATGCCAGTGCAGAACCGGCACGGACGCCTCCCAGCGTGCCCCCGCGCCGTCCGGCGACTCCCCGTCGAGGAAGGCCAGGGCGTGCGCGGCGGCCAGTCCGGCCACGGCCGCCGCCAGCGTCAGATCACAGGCGCCCACCCGGCGGGCCTGCCCGGACCGCCACTGGGCGACCAGGCGCGGCCAGGCCGGATCCCGGTCCGTGCGGTGCTCGTGCAGACAGCGGGCGCAGCCCGTCCCACCGGGCAGGACGAGGGGACCGACCACTCCCGTCCCCTCCACGACACCCGTGTAGAGATGAGGGGTCCCCGAGGCCATGAGCGGCTCGGCGGCGCGCGCGTCGGGGGCGTGCACCAGCACGTCGTCGCGCGGGGCGATGATCACCAGCGCGAGGCCGGGCTCCTGCGCCGAAGGGTCCGGGCGGCGGGGCGGACGGTCCGGGGCCGCCCGGCGCACGACTCTCCGTGCGGCCTCGTCGCGACGCTCGCCGACCGCCTCCGCGGGCAGCCCGCCCGGCGCCACGTCCCACGGCTGGACGAGGCCCACGTCCCGTACGTCGACCTCGCCGACGCCCGCGCCCGACAGCAGCGCGGCCAGCGTGACCCCGACCCGGCCCGCGCCCTGCACCCGCACCCGCAGCGCACGCCGGGCCGCCAGCCGGCCGATCGCGCCGCCCGGCTCCGGAGTGATCAGGGAGAGCGAGGCGAGATCGGGGCGCAACCGCTCCAGCACCTCCTTCTTCTCGCGCAACGCCTCCGCCGCCGGCCCGCCGCCGCGTGCGTCGTCGACCAGCCCGGCCCGGGACAGCCGCTCCACCAGGGCGTCGACATGCCCGTCCGGTAGGTCCATGCGGCGCCCCTCCTCGCGCAGCAGCGCCAGCCCCCGGGTGCCGTTGAGCAGGTCGAGGAAGCTTCCGGTCGCCGTGTCCATCGGCCCCAGTGTCATCGCGTGCGCGGGAGTCATCCCGAACTGCACGGTGTTGAGATCGCGCCAGCCGCGCCGCAGCGCGGGCTTCACCAACGGATGCATGACAGGCCCCCGTAGCTGTCGAAAGGTCACACGACGTCCCCGTGTGCCGGTGGAGCCGGTCACGCTCCGCCGACGAGTGCCAGCATGCCCGGCCCGCTCGGCGGGCGCCGAAAGTTGTCCACAGGCAGTTGGTATTCGTCGTACAAATCAAACGCATGGTGGGGGATCGGCACCGAACCGTCCCGGACCCGGGACTTCCCCCAGGTGCAGCGGGTAACGTCGGGGCGTGCCCGCCGACCCACTGCACCGCGCCGGAAAGCCACAGCGCAGCACGACGAGCCAGCCGCCCAGCGGCTTGGGGGCGAGCGCGATCGAGGTTCGCAGAAGCGCCCGGCGCCGCCGGACCGTTTCCGCGTACCGCGAGGGCGATCGCACCGTCGTGCTGATCCCCGCCCGGATGTCCGAGGCGGAGGAGAAACGCTGGGTGACCGTCATGCTCAACAAACTCGCTGCCCAGGAGAGCAAGCGAGTGCTGGGCGACGCCGAACTGGCCGAGCGCGCCGAGCGGCTGTCGGCCCAGTACTTCGGCGGCCGGGCGCGCCCCGCCTCGGTGCGCTGGGTCACCAACCAGAACACCCGCTGGGGCTCGTGCACCCCGTCCGAGGGCAGCATCCGCCTCTCGCACCGGCTCCAGGGCATGCCCGAGTACGTCGTCGACTACGTGCTCTGCCATGAACTGGCGCATCTGCTGGTGCCGGGGCACGGCCCCCGGTTCTGGCGGCTGCTGGAGGCGTATCCGCGGACCGAGCGGGCCCGCGGATACCTCGAAGGGGTGGTCGCGGCCGACCGGCTGCCCCACGTGCCCGACGCCCGTGATGAGTGACACATCCCGGGAGCGCTCCCTTCGGGGCGGCCGAACGCGGTTGTGTACCGGGTCTGTACCGACTTCTTCCGATGTCCGAGTTAGCCGTTAGCCTGGCGCGACGCACTCGCATTCGGGATGGGGGACGGTCGTAACGCATGGCCAGGGAATTCCAACGCGGCCACAAGGCCAGGATCAGTGACCTCACGGCGGGCACGGATCTGTACGTAGGCGTGCAGATCACCGGCCCCGGACTGACCTTCGACATCAGCTGCTTCGGCCTGGACGCCGACGAGCGGCTGTCGGACGACCGGTACTTCGTCTTCTTCAACCAGCCGAAGTCGCCCGAGGAGTCCGTCCAGCTGCTGGGTGCGCAGGCGGGCGACACGGAGTCCTTCCGGGTCACGCTGGACCGGATCCCGCCGCAGATCCAGAAGCTGGCGTTCACGGCGACCATCGACGGCGCCGGGCAGATGTCGCAGGTCGCGCCCGGATACATCCGGATCGTCGCGGGCGGCGAGGAGGTGGCCCGGTACTCCTTCAACGGCTCGGAGTTCTCCACCGAGCGCGCCGTGATGCTCGGCGACTTCTACCTGAAGGACGTGTGGCGCTTCGCCGCCGTCGGCCAGGGCTTCGACGGTGGTCTGGAGGCGCTGCTGAAGAACTTCGGCGGCGAGGTGGTCGAGGAGGCGGCGCCCGCCGCGCCGGAACCGCAGCAGCCGCAGACCGGGTCCGCGCCCGGCTTCGCGCCGCCCGCGTTCGGGGTTCCCGGCACGCCGACTCCCGCGCCCGCGCCGGTGCCTGCTCCCGCGCCGACCCCGCCGCCCGCGCCTGCTCCCGCGCCCACCCCCCAGGGTTTCACCCCGCCCCCGGCCCCCGGTCCGGTGCCGGCCTCGAACATGCACGGCGCGCCCACCGTCATCGCCCCGCTGGCCCCGCCGGCACCCGGTACGGTGCCACCCCCGCCCCCGCCCCCGGCGCCCGCGCCCTACGGCCAGCCGCCCGCCCCGCCCGGCTACGGCCAGCCCCCGGCGGCACCGCACGCCCCCGTCCCGCCGCCCGGATATCCGCAGGCGCCCCAGGCCCCGACCCCGCCCCCGGGCTACGGCCAGCAGCCGCCGTTCGGGCAGGTCCCCGGTCAGCAGGCCTACACGGTGCCGCAGGGTGCGCCGCAGGGCGGTGCCGGTGTCGGCGCCGCGCTCCAGAAGTTCAAGGAGACGCCCACCGGGCAGCGCTGGACACCGCAGAACAGCAAGCTCATCCGCGTCGACCTCGGCATCGGCGGCCAGCCGGTGCTGGCCCGGCAGGGCAGCATGGTGCTCTACCAGGGCAAGGTCGACTTCAGCTACAAGGGCGCCGGATTCGCCGGCCGGATCGTCGGCAACGCCACCGGCCAGGAGATGCAGCTGATGCGCTGCACCGGCAACGGCCAGGTGTTCTACGCCGAGAACTCCGCCCATCTGCACCCCGTCGAGCTCCAGGGCGACGCGATCTGCGTCTCCGCCGAGAGCGTCCTCGCCTTCGACGAGAGCCTGCAGTACGAGGTCCGCCGGATCGAGGGACACGGCATCCCCGGCGGCGCCCTGTTCACGATGCAGTTCCAGGGCACGGGCACGATCGTCGTCAAGACCCACGGCACGCCTGTCGTGCTGCCCGTGACCCCGACGACCTTCGCCGACTGCAACGCGGTCGTGGCCTGGTCGGCGGCCTCCCAGGTGATCGTCTCCAGCCAGGTCCGGATGCGCCGCAACGCCTACCCGGGCGACACCGGCGAGAGCGTCAACCTCCAGTTCAGGGGCGCGCCCGGCAACTTCATCGTCGTCCAGCCGTACGAGGTCTGAGGGAGCCCGTCATGAACCAGCCGCTCGCGGGCTACGCCCCCGCACCCGTCACCGCCCGTATGGAGAACCACGGCGACCACATGCTGAAGGTCGCCATGCAGACCGGGCACGACCTCCTCGCGCGCGTGGGGTCGATGGTCGCCTACGAGGGCTTCGTCCAGTACGAGCCCAACCCGCCGGCCGTGCGCCAGATCGCCCGGGACTGGATGACCGGCGAAGGCGCGCCGCTGATGAAGTGCTCCGGCGACGGTCTGCTCTACCTCGCCGACTACGGCGCGAACGTCGTCGTCATCAACCTCAACGGCGACGGCATCTCCGTCAACGCCACCAACCTGCTCGCCTTCGACGCGCATCTGACGTGGGGCGTGGAGCGGGTCAAGGGGCTGGCGAAGTTCGCCGGTCAGGGCCTGTGGAACACCAAGATCTCCGGGCAGGGCTGGGTCGCGCTGACCTCCCGGGGCAAGCCGATCGTCGTCGACTGCGGCGGCGGCGAGGACGAGACGTACGTCGATCCGGACGCGCTGGTCGCCTGGTCCCCGAACCTCAAGGTGAAGGGCAAGCGCAGCTTCAAGGCGCAGTCGCTGATCGGCCGGGGCAGCGGCGAGGCCTACCAGATGGCCTTCTCCGGTCAGGGCATCGTCGTCGTCCAGCCCAGCGAGGACAGCACCGACCGCCTCCGGTTCCGGGGCTGAGGGGGAGTCAGGAAACCATGCAGAGCCCGCTTTTCGCCTTCAACGACTCCCAGGCCCCAGACCGCTACAGCCTTCAGAACAAGCAGATGCTGCGGGTCGTCCTGGAGGGCCACGACGACATCCTCGCCCGCAAGGGCACCATGGTCGCCTACCAGGGGCTCGTCGAGTTCGACGCCGAGTACCAGGGGCACAACCAGGCACGCGCGCGTGCGTACACCGGCGAGGGCCTGGACCTGATGCGCTGCCACGGGCAGGGCACGGTCTACTTCGCCAACCTCGCCCAGCACATCCACGTTCTGGACGTCGAGCAGGACGGCCTGACCGTGGACAGCGGCTACGTCCTCGCCATGGACTCCTCGCTGCACTACGAGGTCGTCGCCGTCGACAGCCTCTACGGCATCTCCGGGTCGGGGAAGTACCAGCTCAACATCACCGGACGCGGCAAGGTCGCCCTGATGACCTCGGGCGCGCCGCTGCTGATGCAGGTCACGCCCGACAAGTACGTCAACTGCGACGCCGACGCGATCGTCGCCTGGTCGACCGGGCTGCGCGTCCAGATGCAGGCCCAGACGCATTCCTCGGGCGTGTGGCGGCGCCGGGGCAGCACCGGGGAGGGCTGGGAGCTGAGCTTCATGGGAAGTGGCTTCGCGTTGGTCCAGCCGAGTGAACTGCTGCCCCCGCAGCACGCCCAGATCGGCCAGGGCGTCGCCGCTCAGTTCGGCATGGGCCAGCAGGGCGCGCGCGGGATGAACCAGGGCAACGTCTGGAGCTGACCGCCAGAATGTAAGGGGTGCCGGCAGGGAGCGGCGCCCCTTACACAGGTCGGGCTCAGAGCCGCGCCAGGGTCCCTTCCAGCAGCCGTACGACCGAGTCGTCGGCGACCTGCGGCACCTCGGCGTAGGCGAACCAGCGCAGGTCGAGGGACTCGTCGCTGATCGCGTGGGCGGCGCCCCGCGGGGCGAGGGCCGCGTACTGGACGTCGAAGTGCCAGTGGCACGGCGCCGGGATCGCGTGCCGGTCCAGGCGGACCGGGCCGCCCGGCAGCAGCGTCAGCCCGGGGATGCCGGACTCCTCGGTCGCCTCCCGCAGGGCGGCCGCCGCCAGGGTGGCGTCGCCCGGCTCGCAGTGGCCGCCCATCTGCAGCCACATCCGCAGCTTCCTGTGCAGGGTCAGCAGCACCCGGCCGTGCTCGGGGTCGACGACCAGGGCGCTCGCCGTGACATGGCCGGCCTGGCAGGCCTTCCACATGCCGTCCGGGTGCGCCGCGAGGTGGTCCAGGTAGGCCTGCCGCAGCTCTTCCTGGCCCTCGTACCCCTTGAGGACGAGGACCGCGTCGTCGTACAGGCTCACTCGGTGTCGTCGCCCTTTGCCTGGTCCTCCTGGTCGTCCTTCTTGCGCAGGTCGGGCTTCTGGGCGGCCTCGCCGAGCATCTTGTCGAGCTCGGAGAAGTCCAGCTGCTCGCGGTGCACGAAGCCGTCCGGGTCGTCCAGGTCGCTCGCCGTGGGCAGCATGTCCGGGTGCGCCCAGAGGGCGTCCCGGCCGTCGACACCGCGCGCGTCGGTGAGCGAGGCCCACAGGCGGGAGGCGTCGCGGAGCCGGCGCGGGCGGAGCTCCAGGCCGATCAGCGTGGCGAAGGTCTGCTCCGCGGGGCCGCCCGTGGCACGGCGGCGGCGCAGGGTCTCGCGCAGCGCGTCGGCGGACGACAGGCGCGGCTTGGCGGCCGCGTGGACCACCGCGTCGACCCAGCCCTCGACGAGCGCCAGAGCCGTCTCCAGACGGGCCAGGGCGGCCTTCTGCTCGGGCGTGTCCTCCGGCTGGAACATGCCCTGCTGGAGGGCGTCCTGGAGCTGCTCGGGGTTCTGCGGGTCGAACTGGCCGACCACGTCCTCCAGCTTGGCGGTGTCGACCTTGATGCCGCGCGCGTACCCGTCGACCGCGCCGAACAGGTGCGAGCGCAGCCACGGCACGTGCGAGAACAGGCGCTGGTGGGCCGCCTCGCGCAGCGCGAGGTACAGCCGCACCTCCTCCTTGGGCACGCCGAGGTCCTTGCCGAACGCCTCGATGTTCACCGGGAGCAGCGCGGCCTTGCCGGCCGGGGTCAGCGGCAGGCCGATGTCGGTCGAACCGACGACCTCGCCCGCGAGCACGCCGACGGCCTGCCCGATCTGGGTGCCGAACATGGCGCCGCCCATCGAGCGCATCATGCCGATCAGCGGGCCCGCCATGGCCTGCATCTCCTCCGGCAGGACGTCGCCCATCGCGGCGCCGACCCGCTCGGCGACCGGGTCGACGAGCTCCTGCCAGGCGGGCAGCGTCGCCTCGACCCACTCCGCGCGCGACCACGCCACGGCCGAACCGGAACCGGACGGCAGCGACGTCGCGTCGTCCAGCCACAGGTCGGCCAGCCGGACGGCCTCCTGGACCGCGGTGCGCTCGGCGGGACCGACGCTCGCGTCCTTGACGCCGTCCGAGGTGCCCTGGGAGACCGTCTGGCGGGCGATCTGCTTGGCCATGTCCCAGTTCACCGGGCCGCCCTCGTACGAGAGCATCTGGCCCAGCTGCTGGAAGGCCGCGCCCAGGTCGGTGGGGTTCAGCGAACCGAACATGGCAGCGAACGGATTGTCGGCGCCGGGGCCGCCGAAGCCGCCGGCTCCTGGCGTGCCGAAACCGAACGGGTTGGCCGGTCCCTGCCCACCACCGCTCTGCTGGTCCTTCTTCTTGCCCTCGTCGCCGTCTTCCGGCTCCTCCGGCGGAAGGCCGAAACCGAATGGGGTGTCACTCACGGGAATCCTCGGCTGGTAAGGCCACCGGTTCTCTCCGGCGGCGCGGCTGCCCGACAACACCACCCAGCGTAGACACCCCGACCCGATCGGGCCTCGGTGCTTCGCCGACAGTCGGCCTGCGGCAGGATGGATGCCACCTGGTACGTACGCGTCACTCACGCTCGTACTGAAGACAACCGCTGGAGACGCCCGGTGAGTTCCCCAGATCCGCAGGTTCGCGCAGCGCGAAACCACTCAACCCCTCCCGCAGTGCGCGGGCCCGTCGTCGCCGTGACCGGTGCCGCGACCGGGGTCGGCGCGCTGCTCACCGAGCGGCTGGCCGCGTCCGAGGAGATCAAGCAGGTCATCGCCATCGACGAGCGGCGCGGGGAGTGCCCGGGCGCCCAGTGGCACATCCTCGACGTGCGGGATCCGGCCATCGCGGACAAGCTCCGTGGGGCCGATGTGGTGGTGCATCTCGCGCTCGACCTGGATCTGGAGACCGATTCGGCCGCCCGTACGGCCTACAACGTGCGGGGGACGCAGACCGTGCTGACCGCGGCGGCCGCCGCGGGTGTGCACCGCGTGGTGCTCTGTACCTCCGCGATGGTCTACGGCGCGCTTCCGGACAACGAGCTGCCGCTGTCCGAGGACGCGGAGTTGCGCGCCACCGCGGAGGCCACCGGGGTCGGCGACCTGCTGGAGATCGAGCGGCTCGCGCGCCGGGCGCCCCGCGCGCACCCCGGGCTCAATGTCACCGTCGTGCGCCCCGCGGTGCTCGTCGGGGGCACGGACACCGCGCTGACCAGGTATTTCGAGTCGCCTCGGCTGCTTGTCGTCGCGGGGTCGAGGCCCGCCTGGCAGTTCTGTCACGTCGAGGATCTGTGCAGTGCGCTGGAGTACGCCGTCCTGGAGAAGGTCGACGGGGAGCTCGCGGTCGGGTGTGACGGGTGGCTGGAGCAGGAGGAGGTCGAGGAGCTCAGCGGGATCCGGCGGATGGAGCTGCCGTCGGCGGTGGCGCTGGGGGCCGCGGCTCGGCTGCACCGGATCGGGCTGACGCCGTCGCCGGCCGGGGATCTCGCGTACACGATGTATCCGTGGGTGGTGAGCGGGAGCCGGCTGCATGACGCCGGGTGGCGGCCGGGGTGGACGAACGAGGAGGTGCTGGCCGAGTTGCTGGAGGAGGTGACCGGGCGGCACACGGTGGTGGGGCGGCGGCTGGGGCGGAAGGACGCGACGGCCGCGGGGGCGGCGGGGGCGACGGTTGCGTTGCTGGGGGCGGCGGCTGTGGTGCGGCGGGCTCGGAAGGCGCGGCGGCGGATCTGAGGGCGGGTTTTCTCGCCCCCGCCGCCCCTACCCGTCCCGTCACTCCAGGGGGTGGGCCCCCTTTGACCGCCCGTTTCGGGGGGGGGGGGGCCCGCCCCCGCCCCCCGGCCCGGGGGCCCGGGGGCGGCACAC
>NZ_JBSHBL010000091.1:0-39490 GCF_053611985.1 Streptomyces sp. NPDC054770 | reverse complement strand
GTGAGCGGGGGGCCAGCCTGCAACCTTATCGAAGGTTCCGCCACTATCGCGGCCTGGTCGACCGCAACTGATCCACAGGAATTGACAATTACTCGGCTCCGACTTGCGCGGCGGATGCGATGTCCTGGTTCGAGAACGAGTACTCGACGCTGACTGCTGCGGTCAGGCTTGCCGAGAATCGTGGACTCGACCGCTACACATGGTTGCTGTCGATGGCCCTGGTGACCTTCCAGTGGCGCTCTGGGCGCAATTTGGATGCGCTCAAGTACCTGACTAGCGCTCTCGAGGCTGCGAGGCGGGAGGCCGGTCCGGCGGATGTGGCTATGGTTCACCGGATGCTTGCCGGTACTTATCGCGGCCTCGGTAATTTGGCCCAGGCGACGCAAGAACTGCGCAGGGCGGTACGGGTGAGCGAGGATGACGGAGACGTTCCGGGTGTTGCCATGGGGCGTTACGTTCTAGGCGTTCTGCTGCGAGAGAACGGCGCACCGAGTGAGGCGCTGGAGCACTTCACGGCTGCCTTGTCTGCCTTCGAACGACTTGGCGATCCCTTGGGTAGCGGAGCCGCCCTTAACGGCATTGGGAGTGCCCGCTACGACTTGGGCCAGTACGACGAGGGTGTGGAGCACTGCCTGCGGTCACTGACCCTGCTGGACACTACGGATGACGTAAATGGTCGGGCACATGTGTTGTTCAGCCTGGGCCGGATCCGGGTGGCACTGGCGGAGCACGAGGCCGCCGTCATGGACTTCGAGCGTGCCCGCGACCTCTACCAGTCGCTGAATTATGGGAGCCGGGAGGCCAGGACGCTGGTCTGGCTCGCGGAAGCGCTCTGTGGTGCCGGTCGGCCTCGGGAGGCTGAGGAGGCGATCGAGCGGGCTCAGGTCCTGCTGGGAGAACTGGGTGAGAGTGACCTCGACACGGCTGTCGAGCAGTTGAGGTGCCTGCCGTGACAGCGAGTCCCCAAGGGAGGATCACGGTCCGGACAAGCCGAGCCGGTATGGGGCCGTTGGGTCGGGTCGCGTGGCCTTCGGGGACGCGAGGGAGCCAGACGTTGGCAGCATTGGCCGTAGGTAGCCCAACACCTCGGCCACGCCGCTTGGCCGCTCGTGCGGATCGACGGAAACCATGGCGAGCGCGAGGCTCCGGAGCCCTTCCGGCATCTCGGCACGGAAGTCGATTGGGAAGGCTGAGGTCGTGCCGTCGGGCGGACTTTCCCGGCCGCTGTACGGCAACTCTGACACGGTCATCGCGAACAACATGGCGCCGAGGGAGAAGACGTCGGCCTGCGGGGTGAGCACCGAGGTTGGGTCGTACTGCTCCGGGGCGGCGTATCCGGGAGTGCCGCGAGGATCGGCGTTCTCCTCTCCGATCGCGACAGAGATGCCCACATCCAGCAGCCGGACCCGGCCGTCGGGTTGCATCATGACGTTGTTCGGTGTGACGTCCCGATGGACATATCTCTCGGCGTGCACGCCATTCAGAATCTCGCAGAGCTGTGCGACAACCGACATGGCTGCAGCGGCCGGAACGGGATGGTGCTCGTTGATCCACGACGCGACCGTGATGCCCTCGATGAGTTCCATCACGATGTACCGGCGTTCGCTCCATCCATAGCGACCGTCCCCCAACACCTCCGGGATCCCCCGAACGTTCGACATGAATCGAAGTCGTTCGAGCTCCTTTTCTAGATGTTGGCCGAAATAGGAATAGTCGGCTGTCGACTCGAAGGTCCGGTGAAACTGTGATTTGACCGCCACGTCCTTGCGGAGGTGCTCGTCCCGGGCAACGAAGATCTCGCCTTCGCCGCCGTGACCGAGCGGTCGCAAAACTCGGTAACGGCCGTTCAGAAGAGTTCCAGGAAGCAAGGCGCACGCTCCGTACCCGAAAGAAAATTTCCCGGCCGGCTCGATCGCATGCCCCGGGGTGCAGAGAAGTGAGGACATTATGACAGCGAGTTGGCCACCCGACGGCCTGGTTGGGGATTCCGGCGTCATTGAGGTACGCCTGGGCATGTTCGGTCCAGAGCGGTACCGATGCCCGGCGTCCGATGCGCTGAAGGCTCGCGGACTGCGGCCGCGCGAGCGGGCCGCTTGGAAGCCCGAGGTGCTGAACCCGTTTCCGAACGGCCCCTTCATGGACGAGGCTGACAAACTCGAATGGCCGGTGGACGAGCCTCCGCCGAGCGTGTCTCGCGGCGGTCGGCGGCGTCCGCTGCACGACGGCGTTCGGCAGTGGACCGAGCATGCGCTCCGGACGTACCAGGAGGCGTTCTCTGCGGATCTGGACCTCCGACTCACCCGTCGGCCTTGGGTATACAGGCACCACCGCCCAAGCAGCGAAGGGCGGGGCACTGTGGAGTACCGGATCACAGCGTGGGGACTGTGCTTCGAGTCCGACGACGGCCGCTTGCGTGAGCTACGCCTACCGGTCAACCGGCTTCGTAAGCGCAGCGCGGCGGAGCGCGCCGTGGCCGCCCTGGTTGTGGCGGAGGGGAATCTCGATCCCCGGCTCGAATGGGTCAGGGTTGTCCAGTTCGCGCTGTCCGACGGTCGAACGGACACGATCTTCGATGGCAATCGGGACGAGGCATTGGCCTTGTACCGGGCCGACGGGGCGCCCGCTGTCCGCGCACTGCTCGACAGCCAGGAGTACCGGCCCGGTACTGCCTGTACTTCGTGTGCTGTTGCGCCGGTCTGTCCGGCGCTTCCGCGGGCTGAGGGGCTCCTCGGGATAGCCGATCGGAGTCGGCCGTGGCGTAGTTGGTCCTCGACCACCGGGCGGGGGCACCGGAGCTGTCCGGCCCGCGGCTATCTGCGCGGCCTTCGGCTCCCAGCCGATGACACCGTGGAGCGGGGGGCAGCCGTCGAGCGTGGTCGGGCGGTCCACGCGTTCCTCGCTGAGCGGCATGGCCAGTGGTCGGGTACGCCGTGTACCCCCGAGATCCCAGCGAACTGGGTGCCTGAGGACTACCGGCTCCCCGACGAGGAGCGGCAGCTCGGGGCCGAGTTATTGCGTCATCACGCCGAGGTGTGCCCACTCCGTACGGCTGAACCGCGATCGGAGATCCAGACTGAGCCCCGGCTGGTGTTCGACGACACCGCGGCCGACTTGCTGGTCTTGGCAGAGCCCGACCTGCTGTACCGGGAAGCGGGTTCCTGGATCTGGCGGGAGACCAAGACCTCCGCCAGTGACCGTCCGCGTCGCAACATACTGGCCACCTATCCTCAACTGGCCTTGGGCGTCCGTGTCATTGCTGGTGGCGTGCTGCCCAGACCGCAGGCCGGAGGACGGGTCGAACTGGAACTGCTGCACCCCGGAGGCGTCGATCTGCGGATCCTCGACCCGTTTGCTCCGGAGACCCAGGCTGCCGCTGAGGCGGTACTGCGCGAGCAAGTTTCGGGCTGGCACGCGGAGACGCTCTTCGAGGCCGTCCCTGGTGCCGAGTGTGCCACCTGCGAGGTGGCCAGATGGTGCTCTGCCCGGCGGCCGCAGGGGCACGGAGCGGGGACAAGCCGGTGAGTGGGGATGAACGAACGGATGTTGACCTCCTCACGGAGGTGGCCCGGGGCGTGATTGAACTGATTTCAGTGGACCGATCGTCGACATTCCGGCTGCCTTATCCGTCGAGCCTCCAGTTGGCGCTGGACCGCGTGGTGCTGTTAGGGCTGATGCACGGTCAACCGGTGCCCGTCGGAGTGCCAGA
Organism: Streptomyces sp. NPDC054770; assembly: GCF_053611985.1. NCBI lineage: Bacteria > Bacillati > Actinomycetota > Actinomycetes > Kitasatosporales > Streptomycetaceae > Streptomyces > Streptomyces sp. NPDC054770. The sequence goes on along the minus strand of NZ_JBSHBL010000091.1, from coordinate 35,784 downwards.
GCTGCTGCTTTGGTTCAGGGAGCGCGGGCCTTCGGGATGGCCACTGGCGTTGCCAAGCGGTTTCCTGACCGACGCTGCCCGCTTGATCGATCCCGCGGCGGGCGAACCGACCCGGACCTGCGCCGAACTGGCCTCCCTTGGCCCGCGTGGCGCGCTGGAGCAGGAGGCCGAGACCCGGCTCGCTGAACTTGCTGACGCCTGCGGCACCGTGGAGCGCTTCGCACTTTGCCGCGACTTCCTCATCCGGCGACCCATCATCCTCCGGTTCGACCCGATGGAGATGCTCCAGCCGACTGTGGCTCAGACCTGGAAGCTGGTCAAAGACCTCTATGCCCCCGTGCCAGACCGCTTCACTATCGACGGGCTGGTACACCGCTGCAAAAGCTGTCTGCTGCTTGCCAAACCCGTGACGACGGCCGGTCCCTGGTGCGAGGGCGGTTGTTTACCGGGGGACCGCGAATTCGAATCGTCGCACCAACTCGGGCACGCCCTGGCTCTGCCGTTCGGGCTCAGGCTCTTCCTCGCGCTCCCAGGCCGCACCGAACATACCGTCCGTTCTCGCCTCACGTCGCAGGCCCAGTTGCTCCCGCTGGGTTTGGGTGTCCACCGCGCCGTCGGCCACGACGGGACACTCCACACCTTTCAGGTCCACAACCGGGAACAGCCTGTTCCAGCCGCCCTGCGGGCAGCGGATGTTGCTGCCCGGCTCGGCGGACCTCTGGACGTCGTAGTCCCGGACGAGCTCGTGGCGTACGCCGGGTACCGGCAGGACTTCGACCGTGCGCTGCCCGCCGACGCACGGGTGCGTCTGCTGTCCGCGAGCGAGTTCACCACACCGGAGCCAACCGTCCGAGCGAGGAAGAATCATGCGTAGCACCGCCCAGTCGCTGGGTGAGGTGGTCAGCTGTCTGTTGAAAGCCGCACCGCAGATAAAGAGGGCCCGATTGGTCTCCCTTTGTGAGATCGAGGTTGGTCTCGTCCTTCAGGAGCGATTTGCTGCCGGCGCGCCGGCAGCGGATGCCTGGACGCTTTTCAGCGGGTACCCGTTCGCGTGGGCCTGGGAAGCCGTAGATGCGGCCGGGCAACGAACCCTCCGCACGGCCCGGCACACACTATGGACCTGGGGCCGTCGTCTGGCCTGGACCGAGGCGCTTGAGGAGTACCAGCGGCTTGACCGCCAGCTCCGTGCCTATGAGGTCGCCGATCCGGGCCTTCCGGCCGTCCGGCGCTCCTCGTTGTCGGTGGCACCGGACCGTTGGGAGACGTACGAGCTGCTGCTGCGCGAGGCACCGAAGTTCGCCGGACGCCCCTTGACGTTCGCGAAGGCCGGCCGGCATGCCTTCCCGATCGGTCGGCATCTGACCACCGTCCAGCTCCCTGAGCACAGCCTGCCGCCACCGGTCGGCCACGACCTTGCGGCACCCCCGGCGAACGGGGGTGAGCCGCTGACCTTCCGATGGGACGACCTGGTGAAGACTGCGGAGTTCATGGACTCGGTCAAATCTGAGAATTGGACCGGACGGCTGGATGCGATCCACCTTTTCACTCGCCAGGCCGGCAAGTTCAAATGTGCGGACTCCTTCGAGGTAGCGGGGATCCAGCATCTGCTGGGCATCGTCGGCGCCGGCAAGAGCACCCTGCGGGACGTGCTGGCGGTACACCTGGCCAGGCGGCGCCTTCGGGCGACCGTGGTGGTTGGGGACGTTGCCGAGCAGCTCAAGCTGGTTCAGCTGTACAACACGTACGTCCCCGGTTCGGCTGCCCCGGTGCTCGGCGCGACGGGCCGTCAGCAACACGCCGAACGGCTGCACCGGCGGCTGGTCGGCCGTGGCTCGCGCAATCTGCTTACCCACGACGACGCTGGGTTCGCTTACCTGAGTACGTCCTGTGCCCTGAACGCGCTACGGCACGCAGATGGTCAACCCGCCGACGACCTGCTCGGTTTCGGCGAGGCACCGTGCACCAGGCTGCAACCGCCCGGCAGTCGCGGCGACTACGCGGACGACCTGTGGATACGGCGTCGGGTGGCCTGCCCGTTCTGGTCGGGCTGCCCCCGCCATCACGGTGCCCGCGAACTGGTCGATGCGGCTGTCTGGGTCGCCACACCGCCCAGCCTGATCGACTCGGCGGTGCCGCACCCGCAGAATCACGAGCGCATCCGCTACCTCGAACTCGCCTGTCGGCGCAGCGACCTGGTGATCGTCGACGAAGCAGACCGGGTCCAGATGCAACTCGACCGGATGTTCGCGCCCGGCATCCCGCTGATCGGCGGGGGTCCCGACACTCGGTCTTTTCTTGACGATGTCAACCAGCATCGCATCCGTGAGTTGGCCGGTGCTGGGCGGATCCAGCTGTCGGACCGGGACGTTGAGAACTGGTCGGCTGCTGTCAACACCACGCAGACCGCAGCGGACCGCCTGGTCGCCATGTTGGTGAGTGACGTCGGCCTGCGCGATTGGGTCAGGACCGGTTATTTTAGCACCTGGACGCTCCAGCTCCGCCTGTTGGAGGAGCGGTACCCGCTGCCGGAAGATTACGACGGCACTCAGGCTGAGGCGGCGGAGCCCGACGCCGAGCGTTCTCTTCGGGTGCCGCGGCGCCGACTGACCGAAATCCTTGACGGCTTCCGAGAGAATCCGTTCGGTGACCGGCGCCAGATCCCCGAGGACGGCGTTGCACTCACCGGCCTGCTGAGCGAACTACTACACACCAACTACCGCGAGAACACCCGCAGTCGGCTGGAGATGGTGGTCCGTGACCTCTTCGACCTCGATCCCCTCCTGGAGCCGAATGACGAAGGCCGGGAGCGTTACCAGGAGCTGCGTGCCCGCGCCAAAGGTGAGTGGGGGCGGAAACCTGCGCAGCGTGCGGCGAGCCGCAGGAGGGCCAAGCGCCGGAGGAAGGACTGTCTGCCGGAGGACCCGGAACAGTGGCTGAGCCTACTGATGACCCGCTTTGAGTTCACCTTGCTGCTCAGCGCGCTGGAGCCCAAACTCGCCCTGATCAACGCCATGTGGCCGCGCGTCGCGGCGGCACTCAACCTGGGCTTCAACGAGATGTACCGCAGGCCGCTCGACTACGGCCCGATGGTGCCCGAGGCGCCTATGGGCAATGTGATCGGCTTTCAGTTCCTGATGGAAGGCCCGGACCTCGGCGGAGCGCGTACCGGAGAGTTGCGCTTCTTCCGCTGTAGCGGGCTCGGCCGGGAACTGCTCCGTGCGATGCCTGACCTGCCGACGGTGGACGGTCGACCCGGCACCAATGTCCTGCTGATGTCGGGCAGCAGCTGGGCCGGGAGCTCTAGCCGCTACCACATCCCGGTGCCTATCGGCGTGATCATTGAGCCGGATCCGAAGGAACTGAAACGGATCGTTGAACAGAGCGAGTTCCGCTTCGAGTTCGTCCGCGACGACTGTTTGTGCCGTGTGGCGTGCGAGTGCCAGGCGCCTAATGAGGCAGAGCGGCTCTCGGGTGAGCCACTCGACCAGCGAGCCGCCATCCTGCGCCGAATGGCCATCGCCCTTGGTAAGGACGACACCGGAATCAGCCGTCTCCAGGAGGAGTTGAGGCTCCTCCCGGAGAACCGCCGTCACATCCTCCTGCTTGTCGGCAGCTATGAGGAAGCCAAGCTTGTGGCGGACACCTTGCACACCCTTAACAAGCGCTGGAGGGGCAGAGTCCGTCGGCTGGTGTCCGACGACGACCCCAGCGCTGGCACATGGTCGGATGACGACGAACACCACGCCCCCGTTCTGCGCCGCGGCGACGTGGAGACGCTGGCCAACACCAATGCCGACATCTTGGTGGCGCCTCTGCTAGCAGTGGAACGCGGACACAACATCCTCGACCTCGACCGCCGGCACGCTGCAATCGGGTCGATCTACTTCCTCGCCCGGCCCAACCCACGTCCCGACGACCTTGGCCTCGCGGTGCACGCGATCAACGACTGGATCGTGCGGGCCATCGACGGTGGGGAGTTCACCGACTGGGTCAGGGGCGAGCTCACCTTGGGCCTGGGCGCCCGCAAGGTCAGGGACCTGGCCCGTTCTCAGTGGTACCGGGTATTGGCCAGGAGCATGGCCTGGAGCCGTCTGAGCGATGACGACCGGAAGCAGGTCACCTGGGATCTACTCGTGCTGATCTGGCAGGTGATCGGCCGCTCCGTGCGCGGCGCGGTACCCACCCGGGTCGCCTTCGTTGACGCCGCGTTCGCGCCCAACCTGGCCACCGGCCAGTCGCCAGGTCAGCCGGACACCCCGAAGACCAGTCTCCTGCACAGCATCCATGCCGTGCTCAGGCCCTACTTCACCCCGGACACTCCTGTGCCCGCGGCCGACCGGCACATCGTCCAGGCGCTCTACCGGCCGATGTGGACTGCCCTCGACCGCTGCCTCATCCAGTTCACCGACGAAGGGAACACCGCATGCACCGCCTGATCAGCACCACCGCCTATGAACCGGACCCGCAGGCCGGAGCCTGGACCGAGCAATATCGCGTTATCAATTTTCCAGAGGAATGGCGGACCGAGTTCATGGACCTCTACCGGCGACGGTGGCGTCGCCGGGAACAACCGGTAGGCCTGCCGATCAGCAAGCTCAACGACCTACTTCGGGCCACAGCCCCGGGCCTGGTGGCCACCGGGCGGGGAGCCGGAAACAGCGCTGAGTCTCCCTGGTTCTACGCGTCCGAGGAGATGCCGGCCGAACTGGTCGCCCCGTTGTTGGTCTCGTGGGTGATGACCCTGCCGCCCAGCACCGATTCCGATGCCGAGCGTGCGGCCGACCACCAAGCGGCCCTGGATCGGGCACTGGCTTTGATCGACCGGCACACCCCACAGTGGCGGCACGAGTCCTTGGACCTCACCGCAGCGGAGCCCTCCCCGGGAGGCACGGCCCAACCCGACCGGAGGCTCTACCACCTGCTGCCCGAGTGGATCGGCGCCAGGCTCGCTGCTCGCCCTCTCCACCTCAACGGCGTCGACCTCTCCTTCCGGCTGGTCACCCGCGACCAGGGCGTCGAGCTGGTCAGCTGGCCGCCACGGACATACACCCGAGGGAAAAGCACCTGGTACTACTCGGGTCTGGTGACCATCACCGTCCAGACCGTGCCGTTCGCCGCGAGATTCAGGGTGCACGTCTCCTACGGGATCCGCCGCTGGGCCACCGGATCGCCCGTCCGGCTGCCGGAGGGCCGAGGTGCGACTGCCCTGCTCGACGCACCTCTGCCCTGGTCTGGGGCCGACGGTTCGCGCCGACGGCTGACTGCCAACTCCCTGGCCTTCGACCGTGGCCTGGGCATGCTGTCCTGGAGCCGGCATAGCCTGGTCGACCTGCTGCCCGAACTCGACGTGCTTCGGGCCTACCCCAAGCCGACCGAGTTGATCACCGAACCGGTGGACTGGATCGAGGGCCGCGACGGAGTTGCCGCAGGCATCCTGCACAGCACGGCGATGGGCCGGCACGGCGTCGGCACCGGACTTATGCCACTCGAACGTTCGCTCCTCGATCAGTGGTTTGAGGAGAGTCTCCACCCAGTCCTGCGTCGAGTGCCCGACCTGGAACGCGCGCATCGGAAGGCCAAGCCCGCCCTGCTGCCCACCTCTGCGACGAAGGATCTGGAGAAGCAGGAGGTGTGCTCCCGACGGCGCGTGCAAGCGCGGCGCGACGCGGTGCGCGCGGCACTCGGCGGGCAGCCGCTGCTGATAGACGTGCTCTGGCAGACCGAGGAAACCCGCGACGAGTTGATCGCGATGCTTCGCGAGTGGTTGGGACTTCCGACCGGCTCCGGCGGAGTGGAAGGCGACTATGAGTGGCAGGACGGAGACCTGCACGTTGTGCTCCGTGCCCGGCCACTTGGTGCCCTGGGCGCCCCGTTGTTGGTCGTCCGGAAATCCGGCCGGTCGCGAGCCCAGGCACTGGCCGAAGCCGTGCGGGAGCGGGCCGCGCTGACAGCTGTCCAGCTTGGCCCTCGAACCAGTCCGGTGGGGCTGGCGATCGTAGAGACGCTGGGCCCCGATCGGTTCTCAGTACAGGACTCCGACCCCAAGTCGGCCCTGCGGCACGGCTGCGCCGCAGCCCGGCGGGTCAGCCAGTTCATCGTCGTACCGGAGGACTCCGACGGGGCTGTGGCTCTGCGCGCCCGGTCCGCCCTGGCTGACGGGATGCGCCAGCTCGGGGCCGTGGTCCCGCCGGATCAGCGGCTGGACGAGGCACTGGCAGACGACCTCCAATACCTTGCGCTCTGGCAGGTCCGGCGAAAGGCCAACGGACCGACGCGGCAGGCCGGACAGCGCCTGGTCGCTCTCCGGATCCGCCCACACGATCCGGTGCACCCCGTACGAGGGTGGGACGACGCCCGTAAGAAATGGGTACCTTACGCCCAACTGCTGCTCACCCTCGCCACCGATGGCGCCGTGGCGGATGCCACCGCAACGCGCACCCGATCAGGCCGATTTGCCTCGACTACCGAGGAGCGGCGCGACGAGGTCGAGCGCCAGATCAGGTCGCTGCTCTACCAGGTGCGCGACCGGCCGACCCTACTGCTGGCGAACAGCGGCAACCTGCGTGAGGCTTGGCCCGGCCTCAACAACGGCCAGTTGCGCAGAGACATGGTCACGTTCCATGGCGAGCCGCCCGCCCGGCTCGCGCTCTTCGGAAGGGACCTGCGGATGGTGCTGCTTCGGGACGCCAACAGTCGTGGCGAGACACCCCAGTGGTACGCACCTGCCGAGACCGATGAGGAGACGCCAGGGTTCTCCGCCGGTCTGTGGGCGGCACAGGGCGCGGGCCCGGACGATCGGGTGTTCATCAGTACCGTCGGCAAGCCGCCCGCTGCGGGCACGGTGCGGAATGACCTGCGCAAGCTGGTGCCCCACAAGGATTGGCCACACGGCCCCGCAGCCACCGCCTGGAACCCGCAGGCTCTGGAACTCACCGTACTCGGCTGCCTGTCCGAGTCGGCTCTGGCGGCCGCAGGGCGCGCCGGTATAGCCCCGGACCGGCCCGCCGTGGTTGCAGCGGCCGCCCATCAGCTGCGCTTCCACGATGAGTACCACCCGCTCTCCCGGCCCCTCCCGCTACACCTCGCGAAGCTGGCCGAGGAGTACTTCCTACCTCTTGCCGTGGCCCCGGCTCCGGTAGCCGAGCAGGACTCTCAATAGTCGTCTGCGACGCGATATAGGCAGTTCCGCGGTTGTCTCCAGCATGAGGCGGGAAAGCCCCTGGCCAGCAGGAGCTTTCCGCTGGTGCCGAGGAGCGCGGCGCTCCACTAGATCTGAAGCCCGTGAGGTACCCCGGTTTCAGGCTCTGACCCCTCGGCTCAGGAAAGTGGAACGGCCTGCTCAGACGTCTGCCTTGTTCGCTTCCCTGGCCGCAAACATGCAGCTCACAAGCGGGTCGTGGCTCCAGGAACCCCGATTTAGACGCCTCCGTCCCGCGCATATCCCGCAGGGAGCGATGTCACGGGATCGGACAATTGGGATTTCGGTCTACCGGTGCGCCAAAATCCCAGGTCGGAATGCGTGGGTTGGCGAGTGCACATGGCTTACTTGGCCGTTGCTGTTTCGGCATGCACAAGAAAGGCCCTGACCGGCATTTCTGCTGGTCAGGGCCATAATCCGGAGTGCCCCCGGCAGGATTCGAACCTGCGCACACGGCTCCGGAGGCCGTTGCTCTATCCCCTGAGCTACGGGGGCGTCTGGCGTTGAGCTGTTGCTCGCGGCGACGGGTAGAACACTACCAGCTCGGTCGGGGTGATCAGGAACGGGTTTCCGGGGGTGCTCCCCCGCAGGGGGCGGAAGTCAGGAAAACCCGGACGCGGTGGCCGGTCCGGACCTACTCTCGAGTTGTGCCAGGGGCGTCGGGCCGGGTGCTTGTTGTGGACGACAACAAGGTCATCCGGCAGCTGATCAGGGTCAATCTCGAACTGGAGGGTATCGAGGTCGTGACCGCGGCCGATGGTGCCGAGTGTCTGGATGTCGTTCATCGGGTGCGGCCCGATGTGATCACCCTCGATGTCGTCATGCCCCGGCTCGACGGGCTGCGGACGGCCGCTCAGCTCCGTGCCGATCCCCGGACCCATGACCTTCCCCTCGCCATCGTCAGCGCCTGTACGCAGTACGAGGTCGAGACCGGTCTTGACGTCGGCGTCGACGCGTTTCTCGCCAAGCCCTTCGAGCCTGGCGAACTCGTCCGGCTGGTCAGGGAGTTGATCGACCGGCGGCGGAGCGGCGCGGCGGGGGAGGACGAGGGAGTCGGTGACGATGTCAGCTTCTCGGGGGAGCGGGCCGGGGGCAATCCCGCCTATCCGTGAATCCGCTCTATCCGTGAATCCCGCCCATCCGTGATATCCGTGATATCCGGGTATCCCGTCCATCCGGTGTATTCAGCGTATTCCGTCTATCCGTGAATCCTGTGGGCTGTGAGCCATGGGGTCGTGAGCCATGGGGTCGTGAGCCGTGGGGCCGTGGGCCGTGGGCCCAGCCCCGTTCGTTCCGGCCCGTCCGTCCACATCCCGGAACCGGGCCAATCCGGCTCGCCTACCCACCCCCCTCCTCCCCTACGCTTGTCCCGTGACCCCCGTCGAGCTCTCCCGCACCGTGCTGCGCGCGGTGCGCCGTGCTGTGGATGAGGGGGAGCTCAGTGTCACCGTGCCGGAGCGGGTCGTGGTGACGCCGCCCGGGCCGGGTGGGTGCGGGGACTACGCCACCAACATCGCGCTGCAGCTCGCTCAGCCCGCCGGGCAGCCCCCGCTGCGGGTCGCCGAGATCCTGGTGCCGCGGCTCGCGGAGTGCGCCGGCGTCGAGGACGTCGTCGTCACCGGGCCGGGGTTTCTCAATATCTCCCTCAGCTCCGGGTCGTCGCCGACTGCCACCCTGGTGGGGGAGATCCGCGGCCTCGGGGGTGCCTACGGCCACGGCGACGCCCTCGCCGGGCAGGTGGTCGCGCTGCGGGTGCCGTACGACGTGCGGGCCGAGGTCGTCGCCGACGCGGTGGTGAGGATCGTCGCGACGCAGGGTGGGCGCGGTGAGGTCGAGCACGGGGAGCCCGTCAGTCTGCGGCCCGTTCCGGCGCCGGAGGACCCGGCCCCGCTCGGGCCCGACGCCGCCCAGTGGGCGCTGCTGCATCCGGCCGCCCATGACCGGCCCCGGATCACCGCCGACCATCTCGTACAGCGGGAGAGCAACCCGCTGTTCCGGGTGCGGTACGCGCACGCCCGGGTGCGCGCCGTCGGGCGGGGAGCGGGGCGGCTCGGGTTCGATGCCGTGCCCGGCGACGTTCCCGACGCCCCGGGCGGCCTGGTCACCGCCCTCGCCGACTACCCCCGCATCCTCACCGGCGCGGCCACCCATCGCGCCCCCGACCGGCTGGCCCGGCACCTCGTCACCGTCGCCGATGCCGTCCTGCCGTTCCTGCCGACCGTGCTGCCCCGTGGCGAGGAGAAACCCTCGGTCGCCCACCGTGCCCGGCTCGCCCTCGCCGAAGCCGCCGGGACGGTGCTGGCCGGCGGCCTGTCCCTGCTCGGCATCGACGCACCCGAACACCTCTGAAGAGAGCGCCAGAAGAGTCATGAGCCGTTCCGCACACCCCGCCGGGCCCCGGCACGCCGATGTCCTTCCCGAGGGCCACTACGCGGCCCCGCCCACCGACCTGAACGCCCTCGACGCCAAGGTGTGGGCCCAGACCGTCACCCGGAACACCGACGGGGTCGTCACCGTCGGCGGGGTCGACGTGAAGACCCTCGCCGAGGAGTTCGGCACACCCGCCTACGTCCTCGACGAGGTCGACTTCCGGGGCCGGGCGCGTGCCTGGCGCACCGCCTTCGGGCCGGACGCCGACGTGTTCTACGCCGGCAAGGCGTTCCTGTCGCGGGCCGTGGTGCGCTGGCTGCACGAGGAGGGGCTCAACCTGGATGTGTGTTCCGGCGGGGAGCTGGTGACGGCTCTGTCGGCCGGGATGCCCGCCGACCGCATCGCCTTCCACGGCAACAACAAGTCCGAGGGGGAGATCCGCCGGGCCGTCGAGGCCGGTGTGGGGCGGATCGTGCTCGACTCGTTCCAGGAGATCGTGCGGGTCGCGCACATCGCGCAGGAACTCGGTACCCGGCAGCGGGTGCAGATTCGTATCACCGTGGGTGTGGAAGCGCATACGCACGAGTTCATCGCCACCGCCCACGAGGACCAGAAGTTCGGGATTCCGCTGGCCGGGGGGCAGGCCGCGGAGGCCGTGCGGCGGGCGCTCCAGCTCGACGGGCTGGAGGTCATCGGGATCCACTCGCACATCGGGTCGCAGATCTTCGACATGTCCGGGTTCGAGGTCGCCGCGCACCGGGTCGTGGGGCTGCTCAAGGACATCCGGGACGAGCACGGGGTCGAGCTGCCCGAGATCGACCTGGGAGGCGGGCTCGGGATCGCGTACACCAGCGACGACGACCCGCGCGAGCCGCACGAGATCGCCAAGGCGCTCACCGAGATCGTGACGCGCGAGTGCGAGGCCGCCAGGCTGCGGACGCCGCGGATCTCCGTGGAGCCGGGGCGGGCCGTCGTCGGACCGACCGCCTTCACCCTGTACGAGGTCGGCACCATCAAGCCCCTCGACGGGCTGCGGACGTATGTGTCGGTCGACGGAGGCATGTCGGACAACATCCGGACCGCGTTGTACGACGCCGAGTACAGCGTTGCTCTGGTGTCCCGGACCAGTGACGCCGAGCCGATGCTCGCCCGCGTCGTCGGCAAGCACTGCGAGAGCGGGGACATCGTGGTGAAGGACGCGTTCCTGCCGGGCGACCTGGCACCCGGTGACCTCATCGCCGTACCGGCCACCGGCGCCTACTGCCGTTCCATGGCCAGCAACTACAACCACGTGCTCCGGCCGCCGGTCGTCGCCGTGCGCGACGGCGCGGCCCGGGTCATCGTCCGCCGGGAGACGGAGGAGGACCTCCTGCGTCTCGACGTCGGCTGAGACGGGCGGCTGACACGGGCGGAAGATCTCCGGTCTTCCATCGCCACAGAATGAAATAGATGTCTCACGATCCGGACGAAGGGTAGAAACTCCCGTCCGGTGAGTGAGACTGGTCCAACCGTAGACGGTATGAGGAAACGAGGTCGGATGATGCGTACGCGTCCGCTGAAGGTGGCGCTGCTGGGCTGTGGGGTTGTCGGCTCAGAGGTGGCGCGCATCATGACGACGCACGCCGACGACCTCGCGCAGCGGATCGGCGCCCCGGTCGAACTGGCCGGAGTGGCCGTCCGCCGGCCCTCCAAGGTTCGTGAGGGCATCGACCCGAGCCTGGTCACCACCGACGCCACCGCCCTCGTGAAACGCGGCGACATCGACGTCGTGGTCGAGGTCATCGGCGGGATCGAGCCCGCCCGCACCCTCATCACCACCGCCTTCGAGCACGGCGCGTCGGTCGTCTCCGCCAACAAGGCGCTGCTCGCCCAGGACGGCGCCGCCCTGCACGCGGCCGCCGAGCAGCACGGCCGGGACCTCTACTACGAGGCCGCCGTCGCCGGCGCCATCCCGCTGATCCGCCCGCTGCGCGAGTCCCTCGCCGGCGACAAGGTCAACCGGGTGCTCGGGATCGTCAACGGGACCACCAACTTCATCCTCGACAAGATGGACTCCACGGGGGCGGGCTACCAGGAGGCCCTCGACGAGGCCACCGCGCTCGGATACGCGGAGGCCGACCCGACCGCCGACGTCGAGGGCTTCGACGCCGCCGCCAAGGCCGCCATCCTCGCCGGCATCGCCTTCCACTCGCGGGTGCGGCTCGACGACGTCTACCGCGAGGGCATGACGGAGGTCACCGCCGCCGACTTCGCCTCCGCCAAGAACATGGGCTGCACCATCAAGCTGCTCGCCATCTGCGAGCGGGCCCAGGACGGCGGCTCGGTGACCGCCCGCGTGCACCCCGCCATGATTCCGCTGACCCACCCGCTCGCCTCCGTGCGCGGCGCCTACAACGCCGTCTTCGTGGAGTCGGACGCGGCGGGCCAGCTGATGTTCTACGGTCCCGGCGCCGGCGGCGCCCCGACCGCCTCCGCGGTCCTCGGCGACCTGGTCGCCGTCTGCCGCAACCGGCTCAGCGGGGCAACGGGGCCCGGCGAGTCGGCGTACGCGGCCCTGCCCGTGTCCCCGATGGGCGACGTCGTCACGCGCTACCACATCAGCCTCGACGTCGCCGACAAACCGGGTGTTCTCGCCCAGGTCGCCACCGTGTTCGCCGAGCACGGGGTTTCCATCGATACGGTTCGGCAGACGGGCAAGGACGGCGAGGCGTCCCTCGTCGTCGTCACCCACCGGGCCTCCGACGCCTCCCTCTCCGGGACCGTCGAGGCGCTGCGCAAGCTCGACACCGTGCGGGGTGTCGCCAGCATCATGCGGGTTGAAGGAGAGTAACCAGCAATGACCCACCAGTGGCGCGGAATCATCGAGGAGTACCGGGACCGGCTGCCCGTCTCCGACACCACGCCGGTCGTGACGCTCCGCGAGGGCGGCACGCCCCTCGTGCCCGCGCAGGTGCTCTCCGAGCGCACGGGCTGCGAGGTCCACCTGAAGGTGGAGGGCGCGAACCCCACCGGGTCCTTCAAGGACCGCGGTATGACCATGGCCATCTCCAAGGCCAAGGAGGAGGGCGCGCAGGCGGTCATCTGCGCCTCCACCGGCAACACCTCCGCCTCGGCCGCCGCGTACGCGGTGCGGGCCGGCATGGTGTCGGCCGTGCTCGTGCCGCGCGGCAAGATCGCGCTCGGCAAGATGGGCCAGGCCCTCGTGCACGGCGCGAAGATCCTCCAGGTCGACGGCAACTTCGACGACTGCCTCACCCTCGCCCGCAAGCTGAGCGAGAACTACCCGGTGGCGCTGGTCAATTCGGTCAACCCGGTGCGTATCGAGGGGCAGAAGACGGCCTCCTTCGAGATCGTGGACATGCTCGGCGACGCACCCGACATCCACGTCCTGCCGGTCGGCAACGCGGGCAACATCACCGCGTACTGGAAGGGGTACAAGGAGTACGCCGGTGACGGCATCTCCACCGGGACCCCCCGGATGTGGGGTTTCCAGGCCTCCGGCAGCGCCCCGATCGTGCGCGGCGAGATCGTCAAGGACCCGTCGACGATCGCCACCGCGATCCGGATCGGCAACCCCGCCTCCTGGCAGTTCGCGCTCGCGGCCCGGGACGAGTCCGGCGGCTTCATCGACGAGGTGACGGACCGTGAGATCCTGCGCGCCTACCGGCTGTTGGCCGCTCAGGAGGGTGTCTTCGTGGAGCCCGCCTCGGCCGCGTCGGTGGCCGGTCTGCTGAAGGCCGCCGAGCAGGGCAAGGTCGACCCGGGCCAGCGCATCGTCTGCACGGTCACCGGCAACGGCCTGAAGGACCCCGACTGGGCCGTCGCCGGCGCCCCGCAGCCGGTCACCGTGCCGGTCGACGCGGCCGCCGCGGCGGAGCGTCTCGGCCTCGCCTAGAGAGTCACCGGAGGGCGTCCCGGACGTCCCGGACAGGGGACTTCCCTAAGGAGGGGGCACAGGGGGCTTACGACACGCATCGTGCGCCTCCTGTGCGCCCTATGTCGCCACAGAACCTTCCTTCGATAGGCTGTACCGAACCCGCCCGCTGCATATGCCTCCGCATATGGCGCGGTGCCGCGCCGTCTCCACGGCCCGAGGGTCCCTCCCGTACCTATCGAATGTCATTCGACCATCACGCAGCTCAAGGAGAGTCATCGAGCGATGGCCGGTCCAGCGTTCCGCGCCGCCGCCGTCCGGGTGCGCGTCCCCGCCACCAGCGCCAACCTCGGTCCGGGCTTCGACGCCCTGGGCCTCGCGCTGGGGCTCTACGACGACGTCGTCGTCCGGGTGGCCGACTCAGGGCTGCACATCGACATCGCGGGGGAGGGCAGCGAGACGCTGCCGCGTGACGAGAGCCACCTGCTCGTACGCTCCCTGCGCACCGCCTTCGACCTGCTGGGCGGACAGCCCCGCGGGCTGGAGATCGTGTGCGCCAACCGCATCCCGCACGGCCGTGGCCTCGGCTCCTCCTCCGCCGCGATCTGCGCCGGCATCGTCGCCGCGCGGGCGGTGACCATAGGCGGCGAGGCCAGACTCGACGACGCCGCCCTGCTGGAGCTCGCCACCGAGATCGAGGGCCACCCCGACAACGTGGCGGCCTGTCTGCTCGGCGGCTTCACCCTCTCCTGGATGGAGTCCGGCGCCGCCCGGGCGATCAGGATGGAGCCCAGCGATTCCATCGTTCCGGTGGTTTTCGTGCCCGGGAAACCGGTCCTGACCGAGACCGCGCGCGGACTGCTCCCGCGCTCCGTGCCGCACGTCGATGCCGCCGCCAACGCGGGCCGTGCCGCCCTGCTCGTCGAGGCCCTCACCCGGCGCCCCGAGCTGCTGCTGCCCGCCACCGAGGACCGTCTGCACCAGGAGTACCGCGCCCCCGCCATGCCGGAGAGCGCCGCCCTGGTGGAGCGGCTGCGCGCCGACGGCGTACCGGCCGTCATCTCCGGCGCCGGACCCACCGTGATGGCGCTCGCCGACGCCGGCAGCGCCGAAAAGGTGCAGGCCCTGGCCGGTCCGGGCTGGGCCGCCAACCGGCTGAACCTCGACGTCCAGGGTGCGAGTGTGCTGCCGCTCGCGCCCGCACATGACACTTCCAGCGACATGTGACGCGCACGATTGCCGGATTTGGAGAGGGGGAATGTTTGTTGGATCCGGTAGTGTTAACCTCAAGTCTGCACCCGACCCCACCATGGCGAGGTGCATCGTGTCCCCGTCGGGGACGGACATTCTTCCGGGAGTCTCCCAAGCCACTCAGCGTTCTGTATGACGTACCTGGGCAGTACGCCGTACCCGGGCACTGGGCGGGCCGCTGGGCCGCTCCGGAATTGGTGCAACCACGCCTCGTGACACCGCGTGCCACCGGCTGAGGAAGCGCCGTCATCAGAAATTCTCTCCGCCGCTTAGGCGGACCACCGCCCCGGCACGGTCCACACAGCAAGGACCGAAGCCGGACAGCACAACCGGTCGCCGAGCCAGACAGGCCGACGTCCGCTCCAGGGAAGGACCCTTCGTGAGCGACACCACCGATCTGATGGGCGCACGTGTCGAGGAGACCGCTGCCGCGCCCGCCACGGACGCCTCCGCGCCTGCCTCCGGTGCCGGCTCCCGGCGGCGCCGCGGTACCGGCCTTGACGGCATGGTGCTGGCCGAGCTTCAGCAGGTCGCCTCCGGCCTCGGCATCAGGGGCACGGCGCGTATGCGCAAGAGCCAGCTGATCGAGGTCATCAAGGAGGCGCAGGCCGGTGGGGGCGCTGCCCCCAAGGCCGCCGAGGCCGCCACCGAGACCAAGCCGAAGCGCCGGGCCACCTCCAAGGCCCGTACGGGCGAGGAGGCCGCCGTAAAGAAGGCGGAGCAGGCCGCCGAGGCCCCCGCCGAGAAGGCCGTGGCCCAGCAGCAGATCGAGATCCCCGGCCAGCCGGCCGGCGGCACCTCCCGCACGGGCGAGGCCGAGCGCGGCGCGGACGAGGCACCGGCCGAGCGCCGCCGTCGCCGGGCCACCGCCGAGGCCGGCAGCCCCACCGCCACCGGTGCCGAGACCATCGCCGCCGAGGCGAAGAGCGAGCCGAAGGCCGAGACGCCCGCGCAGCCCCAGCAGCAGGGCGAGGCCAGGGCCGACGCCGGTGACGAAGGCCGTGGCCGCCGCGACCGCCGTGACCGCGGCCGGGACCGCGACCGCCGTAACAAGGGCGACGAGCAGCAGGGCGGCCAGGGTGGCCAGGGCGGTCGTCAGGACCGGCAGGACCGCCAGGACCGTCAGCAGCAGCAGCCGCAGCAGCAGGGCGGCAGCCGTCAGGACCGGGGCGCCGGCCCGCAGGACGACGACGAGTTCGGTGACGGCCGTCGCGGCCGTCGCGGCCGTTACCGCGACCGCCGTGGCCGTCGTGGGCGCGACGAGATCGGCGGCGCCGAGCCGCAGCTCGCCGACGACGACGTCCTGATCCCCGTCGCGGGCATCCTGGACATCCTCGACAACTACGCGTTCATCCGGACCTCCGGCTACCTGCCCGGCCCGAACGACGTGTACGTCTCCCTCGCCCAGGTCCGCAAGAACGGCCTGCGCAAGGGCGACCACATCACCGGTGCGGTCCGCCAGCCCAAGGAGGGCGAGCGGCGCGAGAAGTTCAACGCGCTGGTCCGCCTCGACTCCGTCAACGGCATGGCGCCCGAACACGGACGCGGCCGCCCGGAGTTCAACAAGCTGACCCCGCTCTACCCGCAGGACCGCCTCCGCCTGGAGACGGACCCGGGCGTGCTGACCACCCGGATCATCGACCTCGTGTCGCCGATCGGCAAGGGCCAGCGTGGTCTGATCGTGGCCCCGCCGAAGACCGGCAAGACCATGATCATGCAGGCGATCGCCAACGCGATCACCCACAACAACCCCGAGTGCCACCTGATGGTCGTCCTCGTCGACGAGCGTCCGGAAGAGGTCACCGACATGCAGCGGTCGGTGAAGGGCGAGGTCATCTCCTCGACCTTCGACCGCCCGGCCGAGGACCACACCACGGTCGCCGAGCTCGCCATCGAGCGCGCCAAGCGGCTTGTGGAGCTGGGCCACGACGTCGTCGTGCTGCTCGACTCGATCACGCGTCTGGGCCGTGCGTACAACCTCGCCGCCCCGGCCTCCGGCCGCATCCTGTCCGGTGGTGTCGACTCGACCGCCCTGTACCCGCCGAAGCGCTTCTTCGGTGCGGCCCGCAACATCGAGGACGGCGGCTCGCTGACCATCCTCGCCACCGCGCTGGTGGACACCGGGTCCCGCATGGACGAGGTGATCTTCGAGGAGTTCAAGGGCACCGGCAACATGGAGCTCAAGCTCGACCGGAAGCTCGCCGACAAGCGCATCTTCCCGGCGGTGGACGTCGACGCGTCCGGTACCCGCAAGGAAGAGATCCTGCTCGGCAGCGAGGAGCTCGCCGTCGTCTGGAAGCTGCGCCGGGTGCTGCACGCGCTCGACCAGCAGCAGGCGATCGAGCTGCTGCTCGACAAGATGAAGCAGACGAAGTCGAACATCGAGTTCCTGATGCAGATCCAGAAGACGACGCCCACCCCCGGTAACGGGGACTAGTCGACAGAGGGGCTGCGGACCGGTTGTCGGCTGCGGGTTCGCCGGGGCTGGTCGCGCCCACGCGGCGGCAGCCGCAAATTAAGTACAGTCCCGCGCCCCTGGTAGGGAAAGGAACCGCCTCTTGCAACGCGCAGGGGGCGGTTCTTTGCGTTTTCCTCCTCGGTGTACGATCGCGCCTTCGGTCAGTTGACCGAATCACGAACTCCTGATCCCGAGGGGGGACTTAGGTGGGTACACCCACGTCCGGGAGCGGTCGGCACAGACGCCGGATACGTTTCGCTCTGCCCGTCGCCGCGGCCTCAGTCGCCGCCGCCGTCGCGGCCGCACTGATCTCGACCTCCGCCAACGCGGCCACCCAGCCGACGCCCACGGTCAAGCCGCCCGTCAGCGCGCCGTCGCAGGCCGTCCTGAACAAGCGGATCGCCCGTGCGATCACCGCCGACAGCGCGCCGACGACCACGACGAAGTCGACCGCCACCGCGAGCGGTTCGGCCGTCTCGCCGAAGATCATCGGTGGCGGCACGACCACCATCGCCTCGGCGCCGTGGATGGCCCAGCTCTGGTACTACGACGACAAGGGCACCACCACCACCAGCGACGACGAGGGCTTCTTCTGCGGTGGCTCGGTCATCTCGCCCACGAAGATCCTCACCGCCGCGCACTGCGTCAAGGGCTTCAAGTGGAGCACCACCGACTCCGCGGTCGTCACCGGCACCGCCTCGCTGCCCACCACCAACGCCGACGGCAGCGCCAACCTGCACGGCGGCACGGCCACCGGCGTACTGCGGCAGTGGAACCACCCGTCGTACAGCGCGTCGACCGTCAACAACGACGTCGCCGTGCTCACTCTGGCCGCCCCGGTCAAGGCCACGCCGATCAAGCTGACGACGTCCACCGACACGGCCTCCTACGCGGCGAACAAGAGCGCGACGGTCTACGGCTGGGGTCGCACCAGTTCCACCTCGGAGGACATCTCCGACACGCTCAAGACGGCCACGCTGCCGATCCAGTCCGACAGCACCTGCTCGGGCTTCTACGGCAGCCTGTTCATCAAGGGCCACATGGTGTGCGCCGGCAAGGCCGCCACCGGTTCCGACACCGGCACCACCACCATCTGCAACGGCGACTCCGGCGGTCCGCTGGTCGTCGGCGGCCGGATCGTGGGTGTCGTCTCCTGGAGCGCCGACGACGGTGTCGCCGGCCATGACTGTGTCGTCGCGGGTTCCTACGGCGTCTTCACGAAGGTCAGCACCTACGTCGGTGCCGCCTACGCGCAGATCGCCGACACCAACCTGAGCTACACCGACGGCAAGGCCGACCTGTTCGCCCGCAAGTCGTCGACCAAGGTCGGCTACGAGCTGGACTCCAAGGGCACCTCGCTCGCCGCCCGCCAGTCCTGGGGCGACTGGAGCGGCGTCAACGTCATCCTCCAGGCCGACCTGGACCGGGACGGCTTCCAGGACATCGTCTACCGGGTGGCCTCCAGCGGTGACGTCTACTGGGACCACTTCGTGCTGAACAGCGCCCGGACCAGCGGCTCCTGGGCCACGAAGAAGATCTTCACCAACTGGAAGACCCGCAAGGCCATCGTGATCCCCGGTGACCTCACCGGCGACTACCTGCCCGACGTGCTCTCCGAGGACTCCGGCGGCGTGCTGTGGCTGTACCCGGGCAAGGGCGACGGAACCTTCGCCGCCCGCGTCCGCATCGGCGGCGGCTGGAGCCAGTACAACCAGCTGCGCGGCGTCGGCGACTTCAACGGCGACGGCAAGGCCGACCTGCTGGCCCGCAAGAGCAGCGGCGGCGACCTGTACCTGTACAAGGGCACCGGCAAGTCCGGCACCGGCCTCTTCTCGGCCCGTGTGAAGGTCCGCTCCGCCTGGACCGGCTTCAACACCCTCGCCGCGGTCGGCGACCTGACCGGCGACGGCAAGGCCGACCTGGTGGCCCGGACGACCGGCGGCACGCTGTACCTCTACCCGGGCACCGGCAAGGCGACCAGTGAGATCTTCGGCACAAGGAAGTCGCTCGGTACCGGTTTCCAGCAGTACGACATCTTCGGCTGAAATACCTGGTGAGGGCGGTTCGCCCGCACTTGCCCGGTGACACGGTGTGCCCATCGCCCTACGCGGTGGGCACACTGCGTTATGCAACCCTTTCCCGAGTTTCGCCGTCTGACCAGGCGGAGCGACGATGGTCCGGTACGTGCCGATGATCCTGGTACGCCGGGCCTGACCCTGAAAGCAGGGGATAACCGAGCAGTCGTACGAGAACCGAGGAGCCCATGTCCCCCGAGAGCACGCCGGAGCCGTTCATACCCGAGGCCGGAGCGAAGGCCCCGGGCCGCCGGGGCAGGGGCCGCCGCCGCAAGCCCCCCGGCAGGGGCCACAAGGCGGTCCTGGTCACGGCCTGGACGGCGGCGGGCATCCTCGTCCTCGGCGGCACCGGTGTCGGCTACCTCTACTTCAAGCTCAACGGCAACCTCAAGACCGTCGACATCAACCAGGCGCTCGGCACCGACCGGCCCACCAAGGTCGACAACGGCTCCGAGAACATCCTGGTCCTCGGCTCCGACTCGCGCTCCGGCTCCAACAAGAAGCTCGGCGGCGGAACCGACGACGGCAGCGCCCGCTCCGACACGGCGATGATCGTCCACGTCTACAAGGGCCACAAGAAGGCCGCCGTGGTTTCCATCCCCCGGGACACCCTGATCGACCGCCCGGCCTGCACCGACGCGCACGGCACCAGCCACGCCGCCGCGACCGGCGTGATGTTCAACTCCGCGTACTCCACGGGCGGCGCGGCCTGTGCGGTCAAGACCGTCGAGTCGGTCACGGGTATCCGGATGGACCACTACCTGGAGGTCGACTTCTCCGGCTTCCAGAAGCTCGTCGACGAACTCGGCGGCGTCGAGGTCACCACGACGAAGGCCATCGACGACCGGGAGAGCCACCTCGACCTCAAGGCAGGCCCCCACACGCTGAACGGCAAGCAGGCCCTCGGCCTCGTCCGCACCCGGCACGGCGTCGGCGACGGCTCCGACCTGGGCCGCATCCAGCTCCAGCAGGCCTTCATGAAGGCCCTCATCAACCAGGTCAAGCACGTGGGCGTCTTCACCAGCCCCAAGAAGCTGTACGACCTGGCCGACACCGCGACGAAGACGGTCACCACCGACTCCGACCTCGGCTCGGTGAACTCCCTGATCGACTTCGCGAACGGCCTGAAGTCCATCAGCTCCAAGAACATGCACATGGTCACGATGCCGGTGGAGTACGACCCGGCGAACCCGAACCGGGTGATCGTGGCCGAGACGAAGGCGAAGCAGGTCTGGACGGCCCTGAAGAACGACAGGCCGATCCCGGCGTCGGCTACGAAGGGCACGGCGACGGGGCAGGCCAAGGGGGTCGTGACGTCGTAGTCCGGCTGCGGGTGGGTGGGGGTTGCTCGCGCAGTTCCCCGCGCCCCTGAAGGGGCGCTCGGGCTGACGCCCCTGAAAGGGGCGCGGGGAACTGCGTGACAAGCCACGACGGACCCGCAGCCGCGCACGACGAAACCCTGGCACCCCCTAGGCGCGACCATCCCCCGCACCCTCGGGAATACCCAGCCGCTCCCCCCGGTTTTGGGCTATGCGCCCAGCCCTGGCAGACTGGTACGTCGGCCCCGGTTCACGCCCCGCAGCCCGCGAAGGCGACCCGGTGCCCTCCCGATATCTAGGAGACACCTTGAAGCGCGAGATCCACCCCGAGTACGTCGAGACGCAGGTCAGCTGCACCTGTGGCGCGTCGTTCACCACCCGTAGCACGATCACCAGCGGCACCATCCGCGCCGAGGTCTGCTCCGAGTGCCACCCGTTCTACACGGGCAAGCAGAAGATCCTCGACACCGGTGGCCGTGTGGCCCGCTTCGAGGCCCGCTTCGGCAAGGCTGCCGCCGGCTCCAAGAAGTAGCGAGCCCCATTTCGCCGGTCCACGGCCACGCTCCCACGAGGGCGTGCCCGGGACCGGCGTTTTTGGTCGCCCGCCTTCCCTCCCGCACGCCGTAGCAGTATCAGGAGCCAAAAATGTTCGAGGCCGTCGAGGAACTCGTCGTCGAGCACGCAGACCTGGAGAAGAAGCTCGCCGACCCGTCGGTCCACGCCGACCAGTCCAACGCGCGCAAGCTGAACAAGCGCTACGCCGAACTCACCCCGATCGTCGCCACGTACCGCTCCTGGAAGCAGACCGGCGACGACATCGAGACCGCGCGTGAACTGGCCGCCGACGACCCCGACTTCGCCGCCGAGGTCAAGGAGCTGGACAAGCAGCGCGACGAACTCACCGAGAAGCTGCGCCTGCTGCTCGTCCCCCGGGACCCGTCCGACGACAAGGACGTCATCCTGGAGATCAAGGCGGGGGCGGGTGGCGACGAGTCCGCTCTCTTTGCCGGTGACCTGCTGCGCATGTATCTCCGGTACGCCGAGCGCGTCGGCTGGAAGACCGAGATCATCGACGCCACCGAGTCCGAGCTCGGCGGCTACAAGGACGTCCAGGTCGCCGTGAAGACCAAGGGCGGCCAGGGCGCCACCGAGCCCGGGCAGGGCGTCTGGGCGCGGCTGAAGTACGAGGGCGGTGTGCACCGCGTGCAGCGCGTGCCGGCGACCGAGTCCCAGGGCCGTATCCACACCTCCGCCGCCGGCGTGCTCGTCACGCCCGAGGCCGAGGAGGTCGACGTCGAGATCAACCCCAACGACCTCCGCATCGACGTCTACCGGTCCTCGGGACCCGGCGGGCAGTCCGTCAACACCACCGACTCCGCCGTGCGCATCACGCACATTCCCACCGGAGTCGTCGCCTCCTGCCAGAACGAGAAGAGCCAGCTGCAGAACAAGGAGCAGGCCTTGCGTATCCTGCGCTCCAGGCTGCTCGCCGCGGCGCAGGAGGAGGCGGAGAAGGAGGCCGCCGACGCCCGCCGCAGCCAGGTCCGCACCGTCGACCGCTCCGAGAAGATCCGCACGTACAACTTCCCGGAGAATCGTCTCTCGGACCACCGCGTGGGCTTCAAGGCGTACAACCTGGACCAGGTCCTGGACGGCGACCTCGACGCGGTGATCCAGGCCTGCGTCGACGCGGACTCGGCCGCCAAGCTCGCAGCCGCGTAAGACACGTACGCACGTACGAGGTACAACACGGAGGACCAGCGTGCAGCAACATTTTGGGGGGCGACCCCCAAGCCCCCGACGAGTGCTGCTCGCCGAGGTGGCGCAGGCCACCCAGCGGCTGGCCGACGCCGGCGTGCCCTCGCCGCGCAACGACGCGGAGGAGCTCGCCGCGTTCGTGCACGGCGTGAAGCGGGGCGCGCTGCACTCCGTCAAGGACTCCGACTTCGACGCCCGCTACTGGGAGGTCATCGCCCGCCGGGAGCAGCGCGAGCCGCTCCAGCACATCACCGGGCGGGCGTATTTCCGGTATCTCGAACTCCAGGTGGGTCCCGGTGTGTTCGTGCCGCGTCCGGAGACCGAGTCCGTGGTCGGCTGGGCCATAGACGCCGTGCGCGCCATGGACGTGGTCGAGCCCCGCATCGTCGACCTGTGCACCGGGTCCGGTGCCATCGCGCTCGCCCTCGCCCAGGAGGTCCCGCGCTCGCGCGTGCACGCCGTGGAGCTGTCCGAGGAGGCGCTCCAGTGGACCCGCAAGAACATGGCGGACTCCAGGGTCGACCTGCGCCAGGGAGACGCCCTGGACGCCTTCCACGACCTCGACGGCCATGTCGACCTGGTCATCTCGAATCCTCCGTACATCCCGCTCACCGAGTGGGAGTACGTGGCCCCCGAGGCCCGCGACTACGACCCGGAGCTGGCCCTGTTCTCCGGCGAGGACGGGCTCGACCTGATCCGGGGCATCGAACGCACCGCGCACCGGCTGCTGCGCCCGGGCGGTGTCGTCGTCATCGAGCACGCCGACACCCAGGGCGGCCAGGTGCCGTGGATCTTCACCGAGGAGCGGGGCTGGGCCGACGCGGCCGACCACCCGGACCTCAACAACCGCCCCCGCTTCGCGACCGCCCGCAAGGCGCTGCCGTGAGCACCCCGCAGACTCCCTTCCAGATGTACGTGTACGAGGAGGCCCGCTAGACATGGCACGGCGATACGACACCAACGACGCGACCGACCGCGTGACGGGTCTGCGCGAGGCCGCGTCCGCCGTCCGCCGGGGCGAACTGGTGGTGCTGCCGACCGACACGGTGTACGGCATCGGCGCCGACGCGTTCACCTCGGAGGCGGTCGCCGACCTCCTCGACGCCAAGGGCCGGGGCCGCAACATGCCCACCCCTGTCCTGATCGGCTCCCCGAACACGCTCCACGGTCTCGTCACCGACTTCTCCGAGCTGGCCTGGGAGCTGGTCGACGCGTTCTGGCCGGGCGCCCTCACACTGGTCGCCAAGCACCAGCCGTCCCTGCAGTGGGACCTGGGTGACACCCGTGGCACGGTGGCCGTCCGCATGCCCCTGCACCCCGTCGCCATCGAACTGCTCACCGAGGTCGGCCCGATGGCCGTCTCCTCCGCCAACCTCACCGGCCACCCGTCCCCGGAGACCTGTGACGCCGCGCAGGAGATGCTCGGCGACTCCGTCTCCGTTTACCTCGACGGCGGCCCGACCCCCGGCAACGTCCCCTCGTCGATCGTCGACGTCACCCGCGAAGTTCCGTTGCTGCTGCGCGCGGGCGCGATCTCGGCGGAGGAGCTGCGGAAGGTCGTACCCGACCTTGAGGTGGCGAATTGACAGCCCCTGACGCGGGGCGTGGCATAGGCAACGGGGAGCGCGCGGCGGAGATCACGACGACGTTCGTGGGG
This sequence comes from Streptomyces sp. NPDC054770, assembly GCF_053611985.1. Lineage (NCBI taxonomy): Bacteria > Bacillati > Actinomycetota > Actinomycetes > Kitasatosporales > Streptomycetaceae > Streptomyces > Streptomyces sp. NPDC054770. The sequence continues at coordinate 11,824 of NZ_JBSHBL010000091.1, read as the reverse complement.
CTGCCGCGCGACAGTTTCCGCATCCTCCACGTCAGCACCGGCAACGTGTGCCGCTCGCCCATCACCGAGCGGCTGACCCGCCATCTCGTGACGGACCGGCTCGGCGCCTTCCTGGGCGGCGGGCTGGTCGTGGAGAGCGCGGGCACCTGGGGCCATGAGGGCGCGCCCATGGAGGCCAACGCGGAGGCCGTGCTGGCCGACTTCGGTGCGGATGCCTCCGGCTTCGTGGGCCGCGAGCTGCTCGACGAGCACGTGATCCGGGCCGACCTGGTGCTGACCGCGACCCGCGACCACCGCCAGCAGGTCATCTCCATGGGCCACTCGGCGGGCCTGCGCACCTTCACGCTGAAGGAGTTCACCCGCCTGGTCCGCGCGATAGACCCGGCGACCCTGCCGCCGACGTCGGAAGGCGTGGTGATCCGCGCCCGCGCGCTGGTGCGGGCGGCCGCGGCCCTCCGCGGCTGGCTCCTGGCGCCGACGGCCGAGGCGGACGAGGTGTACGACCCCTACGGCGCCCCGCTGCCGTTCTTCCAGTCCATCGGCGTCGAGATACACGAGGCCCTGGACCCGGTGGTCACGGCGCTGACCGGTGTTCCGGCGCGGGCGTAAGTCCACGTTTCTCACATCGGCACCCGGCGCTGTCGGCCGTGCCCACCCGTTCCGCCCTGCGGAACGCCTGCCCACGGCGGTGGTGGCGCCCCGTAAGGGGCGCGGGGAACTGCGCGAGCAACCCCCACGCACCCGCAGTCGCGCGACCCTCCGCAATCACCCCTCCGGCAGCGAGGCGGCCCCCCACGGCCGTACGCACAAACCGCGCGTCCGCCCCATACCGGGCCTACATTGGTCATACGTCACCGTCGACCGCCCGGAGCCTGTCATGTCGGTCACCCCTGTCCTCGTAGAGGGCGATCTGCTGCGGCGGCAGGACCCGCAGCTGGCCGAGATCCTGCTCGGAGAGCTGGCGCGGCAGTCGACGTCGTTGCAGCTGAGCGCCGCCGAGAACTTCGCTTCTCCGGCCGTGCTGGCCGCCCTGGGGTCGCCGCTCGCCAACAAGTACGCCGAGGGGTATCCGGGCGCCCGGCACCACGGCGGCTGCGAGATCGTGGACGTCGCCGAGCGGCTCGCCGTCGACCGGGCCAAGGCCCTGTTCGGCGCCGCGCACGCCAATGTGCAGTCCCATTCGGGGTCGTCCGCCGTGCTGGCCGCGTACGCGGCCCTGCTGCGCCCGGGGGACACCGTGCTCGCCCTGGGGCTGCCCTACGGCGGTCACCTCACGCACGGCTCGCCGGCCAACTTCTCCGGCCGCTGGTTCGACTTCGTGGGCTACGGGGTGGACGCCGAGAGCGGGCTCGTCGACTACGACCAGGTGCGGGCGCTGGCGCGCAGCCACCGGCCCAAGGCGATCGTGTGCGGGTCCATCGCCTATCCGCGCCACATCGACTACGCGTTCTTCCGCGAGGTCGCCGACGAGGCGGGCGCGTATCTGATCGCCGACGCCGCCCATCCCATCGGGCTCGTCGCCGGGGGAGCGGCGCCGAACCCGGTGCCGTACGCCGACGTGGTGTGTGCGACGACACACAAGGTGCTGCGCGGGCCGCGCGGCGGGATGCTGCTGTGCGGTTCGCCGGAGCTGGCCGAGCGGCTCGACCGGGCGGTCTTCCCGTTCACCCAGGGCGGCGCGCAGATGAACGCGATCGCCGCGAAGGCGGTCGCGTTCGGGGAGGCGGCAACACCGGCGTTCACCGCGTACGCCCATCAGGTGGTCGGCAATGCGAGGGTTCTCGCGGCCGGGCTGGCGGAGCAGGGGCTGGCCGTCACCACCGGGGGCACGGACACCCATCTGATCACCGTGGATCCGGCGCCGCTCGGGGCCGAGGGCAAGGTCGCCAGGGGGCGGCTCGCGGCCGCGGGGATCGTGCTGGACTGCTGTGCGCTGCCGCACGGTGACGCGCGGGGGCTGCGGCTGGGCACCGCCGCCGTGACCACCCAGGGCATGGGAGAGGCGGAGATGACCCGGATCGCGGCGTTGCTCGCGGGTGTGGTGAGAGGTGTCACGGACCCGGGGAGGGTGCGTGACGAGGTGCGGGAGCTCACCGGTAGATTTCCGCCGTATCCCGGCTGAGACGGGGTAGGCGCAGCGTCGTACACCCGTTGTAAGCCTGGCTCACAGCCACCCGTGCAACCATCTTCGCTACCCGGAAGTCCCCACACATATGCGTCCCTCGCTAGGGTGTGGGGCTGTGATGGCCAGCGAGACATGTGGGGAAGCCTGTGCGTGAATACCTGCTGACGCTCTGCATCACGGCCGCGGTGACGTACCTGCTGACAGGGCCGGTACGGAAGTTCGCGATCGTGGCAGGGGCCATGCCGGAGATCCGGGCACGTGACGTGCACCGGGAGCCCACTCCGCGGCTCGGCGGGATCGCGATGTTCTTCGGCCTGTGTGCCGGGCTGCTGGTCGCGGACCACATGTCCAACCTCAACGAGGTCTTCGAGAAGTCGAACGAGCCGCGGGCGCTGCTCTCCGGTGCGGCCCTGATCTGGCTGATCGGTGTGCTCGACGACAAGTTCGAGATCGACGCGCTGATCAAGCTGGGCGGTCAGATGATCGCCGCGGGCGTCATGGTCATGCAGGGTCTGACGATCCTGTGGCTGCCCATCCCGGGCGTCGGCACGGTGGCGCTGACCCCGTGGCAGGGCACCCTGCTGACGGTGGCCCTGGTGGTCATCACCATCAACGCGGTGAACTTCGTCGACGGCCTGGACGGCCTGGCCTCCGGCATGGTGTGCATCGCGGCCGCGGCGTTCTTCATGTACGCCTACCGGATCTGGTACTCGTACGGCATCGAGGCCGCGGCCCCGGCGACGCTGTTCTCGGCGATCCTGATGGGCATGTGCCTGGGCTTCCTGCCGCACAACATGCACCCGGCGCGGATCTTCATGGGTGACTCCGGGTCGATGCTGATCGGCCTGGTGCTGGCCGCGGGCGCGATCTCGGTCACCGGCCAGGTCGACCCGGACGTGATGAACCTGTTCGCCGGGTCCGAGCGCAACGCGGTGCACCAGATGGTGCCGGTCTACATCCCGCTGCTGCTGCCGCTGACCATCATCGCGGTGCCGGCCGCCGACCTGGTGCTGGCGATCGTGCGGCGCACCTGGCGCGGTCAGTCGCCGTTCGCGGCGGACCGGGGCCATCTGCACCACCGGCTCCTCGAAGTCGGCCACTCGCACAGCAGGGCCGTGCTGATCATGTACTTCTGGGCGGCCCTGATCGCCTTTGGGGCGCTGGCCTACTCGGTGAACTCCGCGTCCATGTGGATCGTGCTCGGCGTGGTGTTCTTCAGCGCGGTGGGCCTCGGGCTGCTCCTGCTGCCGCGGTTCACGCCGCGGGCTCCGATGTGGGCGCAGGCCGTCGTGCCGCCCCGCTACCGGCGCGGTGCGCGCATCGAGGCGGCCGAGGAGCCGGCGGCCGCAACTCCCCAGCCGCCGTCGGTCGTTGACGAGCCGGAGTGCGAGGAGCAGGCCGCCGGGCACCTGGCTCCGGCGACCACCGGGGTGGCCACGGTCAACGGCGCGGCCAAGGTCTCGGTCAACGGCGCGACCGCCATCGGCGCCCGGTCACGCTTCCTGGACCGGCGCACTTCCGAGACCTCCCGCTGACCCTGCCAAGGTAAGAATCTGACTAGAGCATTGCCAAGTCGTGGGGGACCAAAGCATCCCAATATCAGACACAACGGCTCGGTTTCCGCTCAGACGCGCAGGTTCACTCTCATGTGTGACAGTGAGCACACCTACGAGGTAAAGACCTCATCAAATAGTTTGTGATACGGTTCACGAGAACCCCGGACAGAGTCGAAGGACCCGACTGCGACGGTCCGTCAGCGTGAGGTCTTCGACCCTCCGACCGGGACTACGCTCGTCCATGACGACACCTGCCCCCTGTGAAAGCGGAGTTGCCGCCATGCCGTCCAATGACGCCCGGATCCTGGCCCAAGCCGCCGTACCCACGGCCGCCGTCGGTGTGCTCGCTGCCGCCGTCAGCGGTGTGGTCACGGGCGGCAAGGGGGCGATCGGGGCCGTCGTGGCGACGGTGATCGTGATCCTCTTCATGGGGATCGGGCTCTACGTCCTGCAACGCACCGCCAGGTCGCTTCCGCAGCTGTTCCAGATGATGGGCCTGATGCTCTACGCGGCCCAGCTTCTGCTGCTGATCATCTTCATGGCCCTGTTCAAGAACACGACGCTGTTCAATCCCCGGGCCTTCGCCATCGTGCTCGTGGTCACCACGCTCGCGTGGATCACCGCGCAGACCCGCGCCCACATGAAGGCCAAGATCCTCTACGTCGAACCCGATAAGTCCGAGAAGTCTGAGAAGTCCGGACAATCGTCGTGAGAGGTAGGGCCGGGATAAAGGCGTACGAGAGATGCTGCTATCGTCCGGTGCCAACTGCGGCATCGCGGGCGCGGGCATCTGAGCTGACGCCTGCTCAATCGCGAGGCGAGATGCCCCCCAGCCGCCCCCACATCCGTAACACCAGTCCCGTGCCGAACCGCGGCCCTGCGCCGCGCCGACACAACGAGGTTGCCGTACCCATGCGCCACGATGAAGGAGCCCGCGGTGAGTGCTGACCCGACGCAGACGCTCGCTTTCGACACGAGCTGTCACCTGTTCGACGGGTGTGGCTTCCCGGCTCCGGGCCTCCACTCGTTCCTGTTCAAGCCGCTTTTCGGCGACGCGGACAGCAACCTGTACTTCAACAAGACGATGCTGCTGGCGCTGCTCGGGTCGATCGTCATCGTGGGCTTCTTCTGGGCCGCCTTCGCCAGGCCGAAGGTCGTCCCGGGCAAGCTCCAGATGATCGCCGAGAGCGGTTACGACTTCGTCCGGCGCGGTGTCGTCTACGAGACCATCGGCAAGAAGGAAGGCGAGAAGTACGTTCCGTTCGTCGTCTCGCTGTTCTTCTTCGTCTGGATGATGAACCTCTGGTCGATCATCCCGGTCGCCCAGTTCCCGGTCACCGCGATCATCTCGTACCCCGCGGTCCTGGCCGGCCTCGTCTACATCACGTGGGTCGCGCTCACCTTCAAGCGCCAGGGTTTCGTCGGCTTCTTCAAGAACGTCACCGGCTACGACAAGACGCTCGGCGGGGTCCTCCCGCTGTCGATGACGATCGAGTTCTTCTCGAACCTCATCGTCCGGCCGTTCACCCACGCCGTACGACTCTTCGCGAACATGTTCGCCGGTCACACCCTGCTACTGCTCTTCACGATCGCCAGCTGGTACATGCTGAACGGCATCGGCATCGCGTACTCCGGTGTCTCGTTCGTCATGGTCCTCGTGATGACCGCCTTCGAACTCTTCATCCAGGCTGTCCAGGCGTACGTCTTCGTACTGCTGACGTGCAGCTACATCCAGGGCGCGCTCGCCGAGCACCACTGAGCCGTCCCACCACCACCCAGTCATCCGGTGGCCAACCCCCACCGGTCATTGAAAGAGAAGGAAGAACCGGCATGTCCGCTCTCGAAACCCTTGCCGCCGGCGTCCAGATCAAGGGCAACCTCGGCTCCATCGGTTACGGCCTCGCGGCGATCGGCCCGGGCGTCGGTATCGGCATCATCTTCGGCAACGGTACGCAGGCGCTCGCCCGCCAGCCCGAGGCTGCCGGCCTCATCCGCGCCAACCAGATCCTCGGCTTCGCCTTCTGTGAGGCGCTCGCCCTGATCGGTCTGGTCATGCCGTTCGTCTACCCGACCTCCTGACCCGCCCGTCGCGCACCAATAGACGAAAGGCACTGATATGAGCCCCCTGGTTCAGCTCGCGGCTGAGGAGGCCGAAAACCCCCTCATCCCGCCGATCCCAGAGCTCGTCATCGGCCTCATCGCCTTCGTCATCGTCTTCGGCTTCCTCGCCAAGAAGCTCCTTCCGAACATCAACAAGGTTCTGGAGCAGCGCCGCGAGGCGATCGAGGGCGGTATCGAGAAGGCCGAGGCCGCTCAGACCGAGGCCCAGAGCGTCCTTGAGCAGTACAAGGCGCAGCTGGCCGAGGCCCGGCACGAGGCCGCGCGCCTGCGCCAGGAGGCTCAGGAGCAGGGCGCCACGCTCATCGCCGAGATGCGCGCCGAAGGCCAGCGGCAGCGTGAGGAGATCGTCGCCGCCGGTCACGCGCAGATCGAGGCCGACCGCAAGTCCGCCGCGCAGGCGCTCCGTCAGGACGTCGGCCACCTGGCCACCGACCTGGCCGGCAAGCTGGTCGGCGAGTCCCTGGAGGACCACGCCCGTCAGAGCCGCGTGATCGACCGCTTCCTCGACGAGCTTGAGGAGAAGGCCGAGGCCGCGCGATGAACGGAGCGAGCCGCGAGGCCCTGGCAGCCGCACGTGAGCGTCTCGACGCGCTGACGGACTCCACGTCCGTGGACGCGACGCGGCTCGCCGACGAGCTGGCGGCCGTCACCGCGCTGCTCGACCGCGAGGGAGGCCTGCGCCGGGTCCTCACCGACCCGGCACAGGCCGGCGAGGCGAAGGCCGAGCTGGTCCGGCGCCTGATCGGCGGCCAGGTCTCCGAGACCACCGCCGACCTGGTGTCCGGCCTGGTCCGCTCCCGCTGGTCGCAGTCGCGCGACCTGGTGGACGCGCTGGAGGAGCTGGCGAACACCGCCGACCTCACGGCCGCGGAGAAGGCCGGCACGCTGGACGACGCCGAGGACGAGCTGTTCCGGTTCGGCCGGATCGTCTCCTCCAGCACCGAGCTGCGCGCCGCGCTCACCGACCGCAAGGCCACCGTCGCCGCGAAGACCGAGCTGCTGCACCGGCTGCTCGGCGGCCGCGCCAAGCCGGTCACCGAGCGTCTGGTCACGCGCCTTGTGACCGTGCCGCGGGGACGTAGCCTGGAAGCGGGCCTGGAGGCCCTGTCCAAGCTGGCCGCGGAGCGCCGCAGCCGGGTCGTCGCCGTCGTCACCTCGGCGGTACCGCTGAGCGAGCCGCAGAAGCGGCGCCTGGGCGCCGCCCTCGCGAAGCTCTACGGCCGCACGATGCACCTCAACCTCGACGTCGACCCCGCGGTCGTCGGCGGGATCCGGGTGCAGGTCGGTGACGAGCTCATCAACGGCTCGATCGCGGACCGGCTGGAGGACGCGGCCCGCCGCATGGCGAGCTAGCACCTCGGTAGTCGAGAACAAGCAGTACGTACTTACGACGGCCCGGGTTGGGCCGTACATGAAGAATCCTGGGGGTCGCCCCCAGACCCCCCAAGTGAAACTTCGGGCCCAACAAGGAGAGCAGGGAACCCAGATGGCGGAGCTCACGATCCGGCCGGAGGAGATCCGGGACGCGCTGGAGAACTTCGTCCAGTCGTACAAGCCGGACGCGGCCTCGCGCGAGGAGGTCGGTACGGTCACCCTTGCCGGCGACGGCATCGCGAAGGTCGAGGGCCTCCCCTCGGCCATGGCCAACGAACTGCTGAAGTTCGAGGACGGCACCCTCGGCCTCGCGCTCAACCTGGAAGAGCGCGAGATCGGCGCCATCGTCCTCGGTGAGTTCAGCGGCATCGAGGAGGGACAGCCGGTGCAGCGCACCGGTGAGGTCCTCTCCGTCGCGGTGGGCGAGGGCTACCTCGGCCGCGTCGTCGACCCGCTCGGCAACCCGATCGACGGCCTCGGCGAGATCGAGACGTCCGGCCGCCGCGCCCTGGAGCTGCAGGCTCCCGGCGTCATGGCCCGTAAGTCGGTGCACGAGCCGATGGAGACCGGCTACAAGGCCGTCGACGCGATGACCCCGGTCGGCCGCGGCCAGCGCCAGCTGATCATCGGTGACCGCCAGACCGGCAAGACCGCCCTGGCCGTCGACACGATCATCAACCAGCGCGACAACTGGCGCTCGGGCGACCCGAAGAAGCAGGTCCGCTGCGTCTACGTCGCCATCGGCCAGAAGGGCTCGACCATCGCCTCCGTGCGTGGCGCCCTGGAAGAGGCCGGCGCGCTGGAGTACACGACCATCGTCGCCGCCCCGGCGTCCGACCCGGCCGGCTTCAAGTACCTGGCGCCGTACACCGGTTCGGCCATCGGCCAGCACTGGATGTACGACGGCAAGCACGTCCTCATCATCTTCGACGACCTCTCGAAGCAGGCCGACGCCTACCGCGCCGTCTCCCTGCTGCTGCGCCGCCCGCCGGGCCGCGAGGCCTACCCGGGTGACGTCTTCTACCTGCACTCCCGTCTCCTCGAGCGCTGCGCCAAGCTCTCCGACGACATGGGTGCCGGCTCGATGACCGGTCTGCCGATCGTCGAGACCAAGGCCAACGACGTCTCGGCGTTCATCCCGACCAACGTCATCTCCATCACCGACGGCCAGTGCTTCCTGGAGTCGGACCTCTTCAACGCCGGTCAGCGCCCCGCGCTGAACGTCGGTATCTCCGTCTCCCGAGTCGGTGGTTCCGCGCAGCACAAGGCGATGAAGCAGGTCTCCGGCCGTCTGCGTCTGGACCTCGCCCAGTACCGCGAGCTGGAGGCGTTCGCCGCCTTCGGTTCCGACCTGGACGCCGCGTCGAAGTCGCAGCTGGAGCGTGGTCAGCGACTGGTCGAGCTGCTCAAGCAGGCTCAGTACCAGCCGATGTCCACCGAGGACCAGGTCGTCTCCGTGTGGGCCGGTACCACCGGCAGGATGGACGACGTCCCGGTCACCGACATCCGCCGCTTCGAGAAAGAGCTGCTCGAGTACCTGCACCGCAAGGAGCAGGGCCTCATGACCTCCATCAAGGAGGGCGGCAAGATGTCGGACGACACCCTCACCGCTGTTGCCGACGCCATCGCCGACTTCAAGAAGCAGTTCGAGACCTCGGACGGCAAGCTTCTCGGCGAGGACGCCCCGGCCGCGGCCAAGTGACGTAAGGAAGGGACCTGACTCATGGGAGCCCAGCTCCGGGTCTACAAGCGTCGCATCCGATCCGTCACCGCGACCAAGAAGATCACCAAGGCGATGGAGATGATCGCCGCCTCGCGTGTCGTCAAGGCGCAGCGCAAGGTGCGGGCCTCCGCGCCGTACGCGACCGAGCTCACCCGCGCGGTCACTGCGGTCGGTACGGGGTCGAACACCAAGCACCCCCTGACCACCGAGGCGGAGACGCCGACCCGCTCCGCGGTGCTGCTCCTGACGAGCGACCGCGGTCTGGCCGGTGCCTTCAACTCCAACGCCATCAAGGCCGCCGAGCAGCTGACGGCGCGCCTTGAGGCGGAGGGCAAGGAGGTCGACACGTACATCGTCGGCCGCCGCGGTCTGGCCCACTACAACTTCCGCGAGCGCAAGGTCGTGGAGTCGTGGTCGGGCTTCACCGACGAGCCCTCGTACGCGGACGCCAAGAAGGTCGCGGCGCCGCTGATCGAGGCCATCGAGACCGAGACGGCGGACGGCGGGGTGGACGAACTCCACATCGTCTACACCGAGTTCGTGTCGATGATGACGCAGACGGCGCTCGACGACCGGCTGCTGCCGCTCAGCCTCGACGAGGTCGCGGAGGAGGGCGCCGCCAAGGGCGACGAGATCCTTCCGCTGTACGACTTCGAGCCCTCGGCGGAGGACGTCCTCGACGCCCTGCTGCCGCGCTACGTGGAGAGCCGTATCTACAACGCGCTGCTCCAGTCGGCGGCTTCGAAGCACGCTGCCACGCGGCGCGCGATGAAGTCGGCCACCGACAACGCGGGCGAGCTGATCAACACGCTCTCCCGGCTTGCCAACGCGGCCCGCCAGGCCGAAATCACCCAGGAAATCAGCGAGATCGTCGGTGGCGCCAGCGCCCTGGCCGACGCGACCGCGGGGAGTGACCGCTAATGACCACCACTGTTGAGACCGCGACGGCCACGGGCCGCGTCGCCCGGGTCATCGGCCCGGTCGTCGACGTGGAGTTCCCCGTCGACGCGATGCCGGAGATCTACAACGCGCTGCACGTCGAGGTGGCCGACCCGGCCAACGCCGGCGAGAAGAAGACGCTGACCCTGGAGGTCGCCCAGCACCTGGGTGACGGCCTGGTCCGCACCATCTCCATGCAGCCCACCGACGGCCTGGTCCGCCAGGCCCCGGTCACCGACACCGGCGACGGCATCACCGTCCCGGTCGGCGACTTCACCAAGGGCAAGGTGTTCAACACCCTCGGCGAGGTGCTGAACGTCGACGAGCAGTACGAGGGCGAGCGCTGGTCCATCCACCGCAAGGCCCCCAACTTCGACGAGCTCGAGTCGAAGACCGAGATGTTCGAGACCGGCGTCAAGGTCATCGACCTGCTGACCCCGTACGTCAAGGGCGGCAAGATCGGTCTGTTCGGCGGTGCCGGCGTCGGCAAGACGGTGCTCATCCAGGAGATGATCTACCGCGTCGCCAACAACCACGACGGTGTCTCCGTGTTCGCCGGTGTCGGCGAGCGCACCCGTGAGGGCAACGACCTCATCGAGGAGATGGCCGACTCGGGCGTCATCGACAAGACCGCGCTTGTCTTCGGCCAGATGGACGAGCCCCCGGGCACCCGTCTGCGCGTGGCCCTCGCGGGTCTGACCATGGCGGAGTACTTCCGCGATGTGCAGAAGCAGGACGTGCTGTTCTTCATCGACAACATCTTCCGCTTCACGCAGGCCGGTTCCGAGGTCTCGACCCTGCTCGGCCGGATGCCCTCCGCGGTGGGCTACCAGCCGAACCTGGCCGACGAGATGGGTCTCCTCCAGGAGCGCATCACCTCGACCCGTGGTCACTCGATCACCTCGATGCAGGCGATCTACGTCCCCGCGGACGACCTGACCGACCCGGCCCCGGCCACCACCTTCGCCCACCTCGACGCGACGACGGTGCTCTCCCGTCCGATCTCGGAGAAGGGCATCTACCCGGCCGTGGACCCGCTGGACTCCACGTCCCGGATCCTGGACCCGCGCTACATCGCGGCGGACCACTACAACACCGCCATGCGCGTGAAGACGGTCCTCCAGAAGTACAAGGACCTCCAGGACATCATCGCGATCCTCGGTATCGACGAGCTGGGCGAGGAGGACAAGCTCACCGTCCACCGTGCCCGTCGCGTGGAGCGCTTCCTGTCCCAGAACACCCACGTCGCCAAGCAGTTCACCGGCGTCGACGGGTCGGACGTCCCGCTGGAGGAGTCGATCGCCGCGTTCAACGCGATCATCGACGGCGAGTACGACCACTTCCCGGAGCAGGCGTTCTTCCTGTGCGGTGGCATCGAGGACCTGAAGGCCAACGCCAAGGAGCTGGGCGTCTCCTGAACACCGTGAGTTCTTCCGAACTCATCGCGTTCTTGGTGTGAGGGGGCGGGCGCGTCCCGCCCCCTCACTCACGCCTACTAGAATTGACCCCAACACCCGGCATCCCTGCCGGGTGGTGACCCGAGGAGCCACCCTTGGCTGCTGAGCTGCACGTCGAGCTCGTCGCCGCGGACCGCCAGGTCTGGTCCGGCGAGGCCACCCTGGTCGTCGCGCGCACCACGTCCGGCGACATCGGCGTCATGCCCGGTCACCAGCCGCTGCTCGGTGTGCTGGAGTCGGGCCCGGTGACCATCCGTACGAGTGATGGTGGAACGGTCGTCGCCGCGGTGCACGGCGGTTTCATCTCGTTCGCGGACAACAAGCTCTCGCTGCTCGCCGAGACCGCCGAGCTGTCGGACGAGATCGACGTCCAGCGCGAGGAGCGTGAACTGGAGCGCGCGAAGGCGGCGGGCGACGCCACCGCCGAGCGGCGCGCCGACGTCCGTCTGCGGGCGGCGACATCCCGCTGACACACTGCGCGTATGCGTTGACGTAACTCAGCCGCGGCTGGGTCCGGATGGCTCCGGAC
>NZ_JBSHBL010000090.1:0-39740 GCF_053611985.1 Streptomyces sp. NPDC054770 | reverse complement strand
CGTCCCGGCGGCCCTGCCGCCCGCTCCGCGCCGGGGCTACTGACCCCGGCGCCTCCGGCGAGTCCGGCTACTTCTTCTTCTTGTACTGGGCGCCGCGCTTCTCGCGCACCCGCACGGAGATATGGATCGGCGTGCCCTCGAAGCCGAACTCCTCGCGCAGCCGGCGCTCGATGAAGCGGCGGTAGCCCGCCTCGATGAAGCCGGAGGCGAACAGGACGAACCGCGGCGGCTTGGTGCCGGCCTGGGTGCCGAACAGGATGCGCGGCTGCTTGCCGCCCCGGACCGGGTGCGGGTGGGCCGAGACCAGCTCGCCGAGGAAGGCGTTGAGGCGGCCGGTGGGGACGCGGGTCTCCCAGCCGGCGAGGGCGGTCTCGATGGCGGGGACCAGCTTCTCCATGTGCCGGCCGGTGCGCGCGGAGACGTTGACGCGGGGCGCCCAGGCGACCTGGCCGAGCTCGGTCTCGATCTCGCGTTCGAGGTAGTAGCGGCGCTCCTCGTCGAGGGTGTCCCACTTGTTGAAGGCGAGGACGACCGCGCGGCCCGCCTCGACGGCCATGGTGACGATCCGCTGGTCCTGCACCGAGATGTTCTCGGAGGCGTCGATCAGGATGACCGCGAGCTCGGCCTTCTCCACCGCCGCCGCGGTGCGCAGCGAGGCGTAGTAGTCGGCGCCCTGCTGGAGGTGGACGCGCTTGCGGATGCCGGCCGTGTCGACGAACTTCCAGGTGATGCCGCCGAGTTCGATCAGCTCGTCGACCGGGTCGCGGGTGGTGCCGGCGATCTCGTTGACGACGACGCGCTCCTCGCCCGCCACCTTGTTGAGAAGGGAGGACTTGCCGACGTTCGGGCGGCCGATGAGTGCGATCCGGCGGGGGCCGCCGATCCCGGCGCCACCGAAGGTCTGCGCGGGCGCGTCGGGCAGCGCCTCCAGGACGGCGTCGAGCATGTCGCCGGTGCCGCGGCCGTGCAGGGCGGAGACCGGGTGCGGCTCGCCGAGGCCGAGGGACCAGAGGTAGGACGCGTCGGCCTCGCCGCTGGGTCCGTCGACCTTGTTGGCGGCCAGCACGACCGGCTTGCCGGCCTTGCGCAGCAGACGTACGACCGCCTCGTCGGTGTCGGTCGCGCCGACCTTGGCGTCGACGACGAAGACGACCGCGTCGGCGGCCTCGATCGCGTACTCGGCCTGAGCCGCCACGGAGGCGTCGATACCGAGGACGTCCTGCTCCCAGCCGCCGGTGTCGACGACCTTGAAGCGGCGGCCCGCCCACTCGGCCTCGTAGGTCACCCGGTCCCGGGTGACCCCGGGCTTGTCCTCGACGACGGCCTCGCGGCGGCCGATGATGCGGTTGACCAGAGTCGACTTGCCGACGTTCGGACGGCCCACGACGGCGAGGACGGGCAGCGGGCCGTGGCCGGCCTCCTCGATGGCACCCTCGACATCCTCGATGTCGAAGCCCTCTTCCGCGGCGAGCTCCATGAACTCCGCGTACTCGGCGTCGCCGAGCGCCCCGTGGTCGTACTCGTGCTCAGCCGAGTCGCCGGGCTGGATGTGGTCGTTCATGAAGTCCGTACCTCGTCGTTCATCGTGGTGATCGGTGGATCAGCCGACACAGAAAGGGCTGATCCACTACTAAGTCTCGCCTAGCGTCCGGTCAGACGCCTGGCGTTTTCCAGGTGGCCTGCGAGCTGCTTCTGGATGCGCTCGGTGGCCTCGTCCAGGGCCTTGCGGGTGCGCCGGCCGGTGCCGTCGCCCGCCTCGAAGGGGTCGCCGAAGACGACGTCGACGCGGGAGCGCAGCGGCGGCAGCCCCTTTATCAACCGTCCCTGCCGCTCGGAGCTTCCCAGCACGGCCACCGGGACGATGGGCGCCCCGGAGCGCACCGCGAAGTAGGCGAGCCCGGCGCGCAGGGCGGCGAAGTCGCCGTCGCCGCGGCTGCCCTCGGGGAAGATGCCGAGCACTCCCCCGGCCTCCAGGACACCGAGCGCCCGGGTGATCGCCGTGCGGTCGGCGGACTGGCGGTCCACCTTCAGCTGCCCGATCCGGGTCAGGAACGGGTCGAGCGGCCCGATGAACGCCTCCTTCTTGATGAGGAAGTGCGTCGGCCGGGGCGAGACGCCCATGACCATCGGACCGTCGATGTTGTGGGAGTGGTTCACGGCGAGGATCGCCGGGCCGTGCGCGGGCAGCTTCCAGGAGCCGAGCACGCGCGGCTTCCACAGCCCGTACATCAGGCCGACCCCGATGCGCCGCCCGGTCTCGGCGCCCCGCTGCGACGGAACGCTCACTTCGCGGCCCGCTTCTCCTCGACGAGGGTGACGACGCACTCGATGACCTGGGCCAGCGTCAGCTCGGTGGTGTCCACCTCGACCGCGTCGCCGGCCTTGGCGAGCGGCGAGGTCTTGCGGGTGGAGTCGGCCGCGTCCCGCTTGACCAGGGCCTCGCGGGTGGCGTTGACGTCGGCGCCCTTCAGCTCGCCGCTGCGGCGGGCCGCGCGGGCCTCCGGGGAGGCGGTGAGGAAGACCTTCAGGTCGGCGTCGGGCAGCACGGTGGTGCCGATGTCCCGGCCCTCGACGACGATGCCGTCCGCGGCGGCGCGGGCCAGCGACCGCTGGAGCTCGCTGATCCTGGTCCGCACCTCCGGTACCGCGCTGACGGCGCTGACCTTGGAGGTGACCTCCTCGGTGCGGATCGGGCCGGAGACGTCCACGCCGTCGACGGTGATCGTCGGCTTGACCGGGTCGGTGCCCGAGACGATCTCCGGCTTGCCGGCCACCGCGGCGATCGCGGTCGGGTCGGTGAGGTCGATGCCGCTGTTCACCATCCACCAGGTGATGGCCCGGTACTGGGCGCCGGTGTCCAGGTAGCTCAGGCCGAGCTGCTCGGCCACGGCCTTGGACGTGCTCGACTTGCCGGTGCCCGAGGGGCCGTCGATCGCGACAATCACGGGCTTTGCGGCGCCGTTTTCCACGGGGGGACACCTTCCGGGTGCAGGGTGGTGGGTGGTGTGGGGGCGGCAGTGCGCCCCGCACAAGGTTACCGGCCCCCGGGACCTCCGGTTTCAGCGCTACTGCCGCAGCGCCCAGCCCCGGTCCCGCAGCGCCGACGTGAGCACGGGCACCGCCTTCGGCTCCACCCACAGCTGGACGTGACCGGCCTGCTGACCGGTCGCGTGCTCGATCCGCACGTCCTCGATGTTGACCCCGGCCGCCCCGGCGTCCGCGAAGATCCGGGCCAGCTGGCCGGGCTGGTCGTCGATGAGCACCGCGACGACCTCGTAGGTCCGCGGCGCCGAGCCGTGCTTGCCGGGTACCCGCACCTGGCCGGCGTTGCCGCGGCGCAGCACGTCCTCGATGCCCGCGCCGCCCTCGCGCCGCTTGGCCTCGTCCGAGGACTGCAGGGCGCGCAGGGCACGGACCGTCTCGTCGAGGTCGCCTGAGACGTCCGCGAGCAGGTCGGCGACCGGGCCCGGGTTCGCGGAGAGGATGTCGATCCACATCCCGGGGTCGGAGGCGGCGATCCGGGTCACGTCCCGGATGCCCTGTCCGCACAGCCGTACGGCCGACTCGTCGGCGTGCTCCAGGCGGGCCGCGACCATGCTGGAGACCAGGTGGGGCATGTGGGAGACCAGGGCCACCGCGCGGTCGTGGGCGTCGGCGTCCATGACCACCGGCAGGGCCCGGCAGTGCGAGACCAGCTCCAGGGCGAGGTTCAGCACCTCGGTGTCGGTGTCCCGGGTCGGGGTGAGCACCCAGGGCCGGCCCTCGAAGAGGTCGGCGGTGGCCGCGAGCGGCCCGGACTTCTCCCGGCCCGCCATGGGGTGTGTCCCGATGTACGTCGAGAGGTCCAGGCCCCTGGCCTCCAGTTCCCGGCGCGGGCCGCCCTTGACGCTGGCCGCGTCGGCGTAGCCGCGGGCCAGTCCCCTGCTCATCGCGTCCGCGAGGACGGCGGCCACATGGGCGGGCGGGGCGGCGACCAGCACCAGGTCGACCGGTCCGTCGGGCGCCTCGTCGGTGCCGGCGCCGAGCGCGGCGGCGGTACGGGCCTGCTCGGGGTCGTGGTCGGCGAGGTGGACGACGACGCCTCGCTGGGCGAGGGCGAGCGCGGCGGACGTACCGATGAGACCGGTACCGATGACGAGCGCGGTCCTCACTGGGCGATGTCCTTGCGCAGGGCGGCCGCGGCGCCGAGGTAGACGTGGTTGATCTCGGCCCGGGGCCGGTCGGACTCGATGTGCGCCAGTATCCGCACGACGCGGGGCATGGCGCCCGCGATGTCCAGTTCCTGGGCGCAGATCAGCGGCACGTCGACGATGCCGAGCTTGCGCGCGGCGGCCGCCGGGAAGTCGCTGTGCAGGTCGGGGGTGGCCGTGAACCAGATGCTGATCAGGTCGTCGGCGGTCAGGCCGTTCCGCTCCAGGACGGTGGTGAGCAGCGCTCCGACCTGCTCGTCCATGTGCCCGGCCTCGTCCCGCTCCAGCTGGACGGCCCCCCGGACCGCTCGTACCGCCACGGCACCGCTCCTGTTCTGACGTCGACCTCTTGGTCCGTCCAGCCTAGTCAGAACGGCGCCGGGCCCGTGCGCCGTGCCCGCCCGCTGAGACGGGCCTCACCATGGCCCCAATGTCACGTGTGGTACCCCATTTCGCCACTTGGGGCGAAACACCCCTGTGCGCCTCTTTACGCCGGGCCCGCCGGTCCGCTCTGATGGCAGGCAGACCCGCCTCGGGGGAGGCCGCCATGAAACGTCCCGGTCCGTTGCTGACCCTGCTCGCGGGTCTGCTGCTCGGCCTGTTCATGCTGACGCTCGACGCGACGACGGGGACGAGGACCGCTTCGTCGTCGTACCAGGAGAAGTCACCGAGCCCGGCGCCGACGAAGACCACGGCGTCCCAGTCCCAGTCCCCGTCGCCATCACCCTCGCCGTCGCCGTCGCCGTCGCCGTCGAAGGTCTCCGACGCCTCCTACGCCGGCCGCACCGACGACGACTCGTCCTCCGTCGCCGTCTCGGTCCGCGACGGCAGAGCCATCGCGTACTTCTGCGACGGGCACAGCAAGGAGTCCTGGCTCAGGGGCCCGGTACGGCCCGACGGCTCCATGAAGCTGACCGGCGGCCACGGCGCCGTGCTGAACGGCACGCTGGAGGACGGCCGGCGCCTCCGCGGGGCCGTCGACCTGGACGGCGGCCACTACGCCTTCACCGCCCGGAAGGCCGTCAAGGGGTCGGGCCTGTACCGGGCCACGGCGACCGTGCGCGGCGCGAAGGTCGACGGCGGCTGGATCGTGCTGGCCGACGGCCGCCAGGTCGGCATCGTCGACCGTGACGGCGTGCCCTCGTCCGCACCCCGCATCGACCCGGAGACCGGTGCCGTGACGGTCGACGGACAGCAGCTGACGGCGAGCCCGGCCGTCCCCTGACACCCGGCCGCGACCCGAGGGAGCCGACCATGTCCGTCGATCCGAACGCCGCGACCCAGAGCTGGCCGTCGCCCGAGCCGGACCACCGCCGCCCGCACCCCGCCCGCTTCCTGGTCCCCGCCCTGGTGGCCGCCGCGATCGCGGTCGCCCTCGGTGTGTACGGCAGGGTCCACCACCCGACCGGGACCCCCTTCGCCCTCGCCGGTTTCGGCAGCACGCTCGCGGTGAAGTCCTGGCTCGCCTCGACCGCGTTCTTCTTCGCGCTCGTCCAGCTGGTCTCGGCCCTGATGATGTACGGCAGGCTGCCGGGACCGCGCTGGGCCTCGGCCCTGCACCGCTGGTCGGGGCGGATCGCGTTCCTGGCCGCCGTCCCGGTGGCGGTGCACTGCCTGTACGCGTTGGGCTATCAGACGTACGAAACGCGC
The DNA here is from genome assembly GCF_053611985.1 of Streptomyces sp. NPDC054770. Lineage (NCBI taxonomy): Bacteria > Bacillati > Actinomycetota > Actinomycetes > Kitasatosporales > Streptomycetaceae > Streptomyces > Streptomyces sp. NPDC054770. The sequence continues at coordinate 33,900 of NZ_JBSHBL010000090.1, read as the reverse complement.
GTTTTGTGGCACTCCATCCTGGGTTGCTTCTTCTTCGGTGTTTTCAGTGCCAAGATGCTGCTGCTCCGCTCGGAGCGACTCCCTGGCTGGCTGCTGCCGCTCGTCGGTGGGCTGGTGTTCGCCGTGCTCACGCTCGTCTGGCTGACGTCCGCCTTCTGGTTCTTCCGCACGTTCGGGGTGACGACATGACCGACGGCTCCACTCGGCGCAGCGTGCTCACGACGGGGACCGCGGCGCTCGCCGCGACCTGCGTGGGCTGCGGCAGCAACAACGGCACCGGCTCCTCCAGCTCGTCCGAGACGCCCGCCCCGTCCGAGACGCCCGCCCCGTCCGGGACGCCCGCCTCCCCGGCGTCGCCCACCGCGGGATCGTCCGCCTCCGGGTCGGCGAGCGCGACCGCCGGGAAGGCGCTGGCGCAGACGAGTCAGATCCCGGAGGGCGGCGGCACGATCTTCAAGGACCAGAAGATCGTGGTGACCCAGCCGGCGAAGGGCGAGTTCAAGGCCTTCTCGGCGATCTGCACGCACATGGGCTGCACGGTGGCCCAGGTGGCGGACGGCACCATCGACTGCCCCTGCCACGGCAGCAAGTTCCACATCGCCGACGGCTCGGTCGCGCACGGCCCGGCGACCAGGCCGCTGCCGGCCGAGTCGATCACGGTGACCGGAAATTCGATCACCCTGGGGTGACCGGCCCCGTACGCTCCCGGGCATGCAGCCCGAGGACCTGGTACGCGACCACACGATCTACGCCTGTGTCATGGGGTCGCGCGCCTTCGGCCTGGCCACCGAGGACAGCGACACCGACCGCCGGGGCGTGTTCCTCGCCCCCACTCCCCTGTTCTGGGGCTTCGAGAAGCCCCCGACGCATGTCGAGGGGCCGGGCGAGGAGCGGTTCTCCTGGGAGCTGGAGCGGTTCTGCGAGCTGGCGCTGCGCGCCAACCCGAACATCCTGGAGTGCCTGCACTCGCCCCTGGTCGAGCACCTCGACGACACGGGCCGCGAACTGCTCGCGCTGCGCGGCGCCTTCCTCTCCCGGCGCGCCTACGACTCCTTCACCCGGTACGCCCTCGCCCAGCGCCGAAAGCTCGACGCCGCCGTCCGTTCGCAGGGCGCCCCGCGCTGGAAGCACGCGATGCACCTGCTGCGGCTGCTGACCAGCGCCCGCGACCTGCTGCGCACCGGCGAGCTGACGATCGACGTCGGCGACCGGCGCGCGGAGTTCCTGGCGGTGAAGCGGGGCGAGGTCTCCTGGCCGGAGATCGAGTCCCGGATGGCCCGGCTCGGCGCGGAGACCGAGCGGGCGCTGCACGGCACCCCGCTCCCGGCGGAGCCGGACCACGCGCGCGTGGCCGACTTCCTGTTCCGGACCCGCCGGACCTCAGCCCTCCAGACGCACCCGGACCACCAGGTCGTGCAGGGCGTCGTGCGCGCCGGCCGCGTCGGGCAGCGCTGAGCCGTTCTGCGCCTCGTCGAGCAGGACGTGCAGCCGCTCCACGTCGGCCTCCACGCGCGCGTGCTCGACAGCGGCCTTGCCGTGCTCCTGCTCGGCCTTGGCCGCGATCAGCTCGGGCAGGTGGGCGGGGGCCTCGGCCACCTCGCCGAGGAGCGTGGGCAGATGGGCCTGCACCTCGCCGCTGCGCATCAGGTGGATGCCGGTGAGCAGCACCCGGTAGGTGTAGAGCAGCGGTTTGAGTTCGCCGGTCTTCTCGAACAGCCGCCACTGGGTGACCGCGAACCCCCGGTAGTGGTGGGCGTGGTGGCTGGTGAGCACGCCCGGGGCCAGGGCGACCAGCTCGCGGTGCGTGTCGCCGGTGTGCGCGACGATCGGCGACAGGAGCTGCTCCAGCACATAGCCGTTGCGGCGCAGCATCAGCCGGGCGAACTTGCGCAGGTCGTGGGTGACGAGGTCCATCTCGACGCCGTAGCGCACCCAGGTCTTCGAGCGGGTCTCCTCCGGCTCACGCAGCCCGACCAGGTCGGCGGCGGGCAGCAGATGGACGCCCCGCAGGTCCAGGTCGGAGTCCCGGGACGGGAAGCCGTACAGATGCGCCCCGGAGACGGTCGCGAACAGCAGGGGGTCGGGCTGTTCGGCGACGACGGGTGCCAGGTCGAGGTGCGGATCCAGGTCGTCGATCATGTGCTCAAGCGTCCCAGAGCGCGCCCAGGGTCATCAGGTCGCCCCGGTACTCGATCCGGTCGGCCCACTCGGTCGGCCAGGCCTCCTCGCCCAGCCAGGCTCCGGCGAAGGCGCCGGTCAGGCAGGCGATCGAGTCCGAGTCGCCGGAGGAGCAGGCGGCCCGGCGCAGGGCGAGCAGTGGTTCGCCGGGGAAGAGCAGGAAGCAGAGCAGGCCGGTCGCCAGGGCTTCCTCGGCGATCCAGCCGGCGCCGGTGGCCAGGCACGGGTCGCTCTCCGGCGAGGCGGTGCGCACGGCCTCCTCGAGCCCGTCGAGGATCGCCAGGCACTCGTCCCAGCCGCGCGCGATGAAGGCCTCGGGGGTCGCGTCGTGGGCGCGCGTCCACAGGTCGCCGAGCCAGGTGTGGTGGTAGCGGGTGCGGTTCTCACGGGCGTACGACCGCAGCAGGCCGACGAGCCGGTCCGGTCCGGTCCCCTGCGCGAGCAGCCGTACGGCACGTGCGGTGAGGTCGGAGGCGGCCAGCGCGGTGGGGTGGCCGTGGGTGAGCGCGGACTGCAACTGGGCGGCCCCGGCGCGCTGTTCGTCACTCAGCCCGGGGGCGAGTCCGACCGGCGCGACCCGCATGTTGGCGCCGCAGCCCTTGGAGTCGATCTGGCTGGCGTCCTGCCAGGCCCGCCCCTCCTCCTTCAGGAGGTTGCAGGCCCGCAGGCAGGTCCGTCCGGGCGCCCGGTTGTTCTCGGGCGACTGGTACCAGTTCACGAACTCCTCGCGCAGCGGCCGCTCCAGCCGCTTGGGCGCGAGCACTCCCCGGTCCATGGCGGTGCGCATCGCGTGTCCCACGGCGAGGGTCATCTGGGTGTCGTCCGAGACGATGGCCCGCCGCGGCAGCTCCATCTCCCGCCACGGCCCGGACTTGGCGAGGATCGAGGGGACGTCGTTGAACTCGGTCGGGAAGCCGAGCGCGTCCCCGAGGGCGAGACCGATCAGGGAGCCGGTGGCGGCGCGCTTGTCGCCGATGTTGCTGGTCATGCGGGGCGTCCTTCCCGGGACGGGCGGAGCAGGGGCGGGTGGAGCACGGTGGCGGTGCCCGCGCGGTAGAGGGCGGCCGGTTTGCCGCGGCCGCCGGTCAACCGGGCGGCGCCGGGGGCGGGTTCGACGAAGCCGGGGGTGGCGAGCACCTTGCGGCGGAAATTCGGGCGGTCCAGCGCGACGCCCCACACGGTCTCGTAGACGTTCTGCAGCTCGCCGAGCGTGAACTCGGGCGGGCAGAAGGCGGTGGCGAGACAGCTGTACTCCAGCTTCGCGCCGACCCGGTCATGGGCGTCGGCCAGGATCCGGTCGTGGTCGAAGGCGAGCGGCCGGGCCGGGTCGTACGGCAGCCAGCGCGCCTGTGCCGCGTCACCGCCGCCGTGCGGCTCGGGGGCGTCGGGCAGCAGCGCGGTGAAGGCGACGGAGACGACCCGCATCCTCGGGTCGCGGTCGGGCCCGCTGTAGGTGCGCAGTTGTTCCAGGTGCAGTCCGGACACGTCCGACAGACCGGTCTCCTCGGCGAGTTCCCGCCGGGCCGCCGTCTCGGCCGACTCCCGCGGCAGCAGGAAGCCGCCGGGCAGCGCCCACTGTCCGGCGTACGGCTCCTGCCCGCGCTCGACGAGCAGCACGTGCAGGGCACCGGCGCGGAGCGTGAGGACGGCGAGGTCGACGGTGACGGCGAAGGGTTCGAAGGCGTACTTGTCGTAGCCCTGCATGCGCCCGTCCACCCCCCTCGGTGATCGATGCAAGTAATAGTCTCCACGACTATAAAGAGCACATCGGAACCGCGCAAGCCCTCAGCAGCCGCTGGAGCCCCGTTCCCGGACACGACGGCGGCCGGTCCCGGGATGCCCGGAACCGGCCGCCAGAAAGCCGTACACGCCCTCTACAGGGTGAGGGTCGGTCTAGAGGTCGACTTCCTTCATGAGCATCCCGACCTCGGTGTTGGACAGCCGGCGCAGCCAGCCCGACTTCTGGTCGCCCAGGGTGATCGGGCCGAAGGCGACCCGCACCAGCTTGTCGACCGGGAACCCGGCCTCCGCCAGCATCCGCCGCACGATGTGCTTGCGGCCCTCGTGCAGGGTGACCTCGACGAGGTAGTTCTTGCCGGTCTGCTCGACGACCCGGAAGTGGTCCGCGCGCGCGTACCCGTCCTCCAGCTGGATGCCGTCCTTGAGCTTCTTGCCCAGGTCACGCGGGATCGGGCCCACGATGTGCGCGAGGTAGGTCTTCTTCACGCCGTACTTGGGGTGGGTCAGCCGGTGCGCCAGCTCGCCGTGGTTGGTGAGCAGGATGACGCCCTCGGTCTCGGTGTCGAGCCGCCCCACGTGGAAGAGCCGGGTCTCCCGGTTGGTGACGTAGTCGCCGAGGCACTGCCGCCCGTCCGGGTCCTCCATGGTGGAGACCACGCCGGCCGGCTTGTTCAGCGAGAAGAACTGGTACGCCTGCGTGGCGACGGTCAGTCCGTCGACCCTGACCTCGTCCTTCTCCGGGTCGATCCGCTTGCCCTGCTCCAGGACGATCTCGCCGTTGACCTCGACCCTGGCCTGCTCGATCAGCTCCTCGCAGGCGCGCCGGGAGCCGTAGCCCGCGCGGGCGAGCACCTTCTGGAGCCGCTCGCCCTCCTGCTCGGCGCCCGGGAAGGTCTTGGGGAGCTTCACGTCCGGCTTGCCGGCGTACCGCTCGCGGTTGCGCTCCTCGGCGCGGGCGTCGTACTCACGCGAACTCGCCGGAGCCGTCCGGCCCCGCCCGGTGCCCTGGCCCTGCCGGGGGCCGCCCTTGGCACCGCCGCGTGCCGAGGCGCCGCGGCCCGACTTCGGGCCGTCCTGGGTGGCGTTCGGGCCTACGTCGTAGCGCCGCTCCTCCGGGCGCGGCTTCTTGGGCCGGCCGGCGCCCTGCTTGTCGTCGCGGGAGTTGCCGGCGCCGCGGTAGTTGCCGCGCCCACCGCTGCTCCCGCCGCGGCCGCCGCTGTTGCCACCACGGCTCCCGCCGTTGTTTCCGCTGCTGTTCCTGCCGCTGCTGCTTCGCATCAAAGTTCCGTCTAGTCGTCTGCGTCGTCTGCACCCGGCGCATCGGGTGCGTCCGGATCGAACGACGGTACGCCCTCCTGGGTCTCGGCCTCGATCGCCTCCGCCTCCGGGAGGAAGGGCGCGAGCTCCGGGAGCTCGTCCAGGCCGCGCAGGCCCATCCGCTCCAGGAAGTAGTTCGTCGTCCTGTACAGGATCGCACCTGTTTCGGGTTCCGTGCCCGCCTCCTCGACCAGACCGCGCTGGAGCAGGGTGCGCATCACACCGTCGCAGTTGACCCCGCGGACGGCCGAGACCCGGCTGCGGCTCACCGGCTGCCGGTACGCGACGACCGCGAGGGTCTCCAGGGCGGCCTGGGTGAGCCGGGCGGTCTGGCCCTCCAGGACCAGCCGCTCGACGGCGGGCGCGTACTCGCCGCGCGTGTAGAAGCGCCAGCCGCCGGCCACGAACCGCAGCTCGAAACCGCGGCCCTGGGCGGTGTACTCCTCCGCCAGTGCCCGCAGCGCCTTGGTGATCGTCTGCTTCGGCCGCTCCAGGATCTTGGACAGGTGCTCGACGGTGGCGGGCTCGTCCACGACCATGAGGACGGCCTCCAGGGCCGGCTTGAGATCGAGGTCGGCGACGGGCCGCAGCCCCGCCGGCAGCTCAGCGGTCTCCTCACTCACGCCTTCTCCTCCTTGGGCGGCTCGGGCGGCCGGTCGAATTCGTCGGTCACCGTCGGCTGGGTCCCCCCGTCCCCGCCGGTCCACCGCACGATCAGATCCCCGAGGGCGGTCTCCTGGTCGAGGGCGACGACCTTCTCCCGGTACAGCTCGAGCAGCGCCAGGAAACGGGCCACGACGGTGAGCGTGTTGTCGGTGTCCTCGACGAGCACCCGGAAGCTGGCCTCCCCGAGCTCGCGCAGCCGCGCCACCACGATCCCGGCCTGCTCCTGCACGCTGACCAGCGGGGCGTGGATGTGGTCGACGTACACCTGCGGCTTGGGCCTGGGCTGCATCGCCTTGACGGCGAGCCTGGCGAACCCCTCGGGACCGATGCTGATCACGACCTCGGGCAGCAGCTCGGCGAGGTGCGGTTCGAGGCCGACGGTACGGGGCCAGCGGCGGGCCTCGTCGTCCAGGCGCCGGTTGAAGATGTCGGTGATCTGCTTGTAAGCCCGGTACTGCAGCAGCCGCGCGAACAGCAGGTCCCGGGCCTCGAGCAGCGCCAGGTCGGCCTCGTCCTCGACCTCGGCGGCGGGCAGCAGCCGGGCGGCCTTGAGGTCCAGCAGGGTGGCGGCGACCACGAGGAACTCGGTGGTCTGGTCGAGGTCCCAGTCCGGCCCCATGGCCCGGATGTGCGCCATGAACTCGTCGGTCACCTTGGAGAGCGCGACCTCGGTGACGTCCAGCTTGTGCTTGGAGATCAGCTGGAGGAGAAGATCGAAGGGCCCTTCGAAATTGGCGAGCCGAACCTTGAAGACACCGTCGGGAACGTCTTGGCGCTCCTCGGCGCCGGGCTCCTCCTCGGACAGGCTGACGTTGTGGGCAGGCGTTCCGCTGGGGGTCCCCCCCGGCCCTTCAGGCACTGGGGGAGGAACGGGTGGGCACAACGCCCCACCGGCCTCAGCCGGACCCGCGACCTCAGCAGACGACGACCCCTCGTCCACCGACGGCACCGCTTCCGGCGCCGGAGGCGAAACCCCCGGCCCCCTCCCCAGCGCACGCCGACGGCCGCCGGAGGCACCGGGAACGGGAACATCGGTCGAGGTCATAGCCCCCGCAGGCTACCCCTACCGCCCGCGCAACCGTCGTACGAGGATGCTCGCGTCCCCGCGGGACTCCAGGTCGGCCAGCACCACGGCGACCGCCTCGCGGACGATCCGGCCCCGGTCCACGGCCAGCCCGTGCTCGCCCCGGAGCACGAGGCGGGCGTGCTCCAGGTCCATCAGTTCCTCGGCGGAGACATACACAGTGATCTTCTCGTCGTGCCGCTCACGCCCGCTGGGCCGCCGGGCGGGTGCCCGGCCGCCGCCCCGCTGCTTGCGGGGCTGGGCCTGCGCGGCGGCCCCGGCAGAACCTTCCTGCGCCGCCTGCTGCCGCGCCGCCCGCTCCGCCGACGGCGCGACCGTGACGGACTGCGCTGCGTGGTTGCGGGACTCCCCGGCGTCGGCCGGACCGGCCTCCGCCGCCACGTGCTCCGCGCCCTCGCCGTCGCCGCCCTGCACGGGCACCGACTGGGGCACGTCCTCGGCGGCCGAGGCCGCCGTCTCGTCGCTCTCCCCCGCGGGAGCCGGCACCCGGGCCTCACCGTTGGCCGGGCGCCTGGGGGCGGACGGCTGCAGCGCCATCCCCCCGGTCGTACGGAACAGTTCGTCGGCCCCGGGCAGACTCACTCGGCGTGACACCGGGCGAGCACCTCCCTGGCGAGCTGGCGATAGGCGGCGGCACCGACGGAGTTGGAGGCGTACGTGGTGATCGGCTCACCGGCGACCGTGGTCTCCGGGAAGCGGACCGTGCGGCCGATGACCGTGTGGTAGACGTGATCGTCGAACGCCTCGACGACACGGGCCAGCACCTCACGGCTGTGGACCGTGCGCGAGTCGTACATCGTGGCGAGGATGCCGTCGAGCTCCAGCTCCGGGTTGAGCCGCTCCTGGACCTTCTCGATGGTCTCGGTCAGCAGCGCGACACCACGCAGCGCGAAGAACTCGCACTCCAGCGGCACGATCACCTTGTGAGCGGCCGTCAGCGCGTTGACCGTGAGCAGGCCGAGCGAGGGCTGACAGTCGATCACGATGTAGTCGTAGTCGGGCAGCAGCGGCTTCAGGGCTCGCTGGAGCGTCGACTCCCGGGCCACCTCGGAGACCAGCTGGACCTCGGCGGCCGACAGGTCGATGTTGGAGGGCAGCAGGTCCATGTTGGGGACCGCGGTCTTCAGGAGGACCTCGTCGGCCGCCATGCCCCGCTCCATGAGCAGGTTGTAGACGGTGAGGTCGAGCTCCATCGGGTTGACGCCGAGACCGACCGACAGCGCGCCCTGCGGGTCGAAGTCCACGAGCAGTACCCGCCGGCCGTACTCCGCGAGCGCGGCACCCAGGTTGATGGTCGACGTCGTCTTGCCGACGCCGCCCTTCTGGTTGCACATCGCGATGATCGTCGCGGGGCCGTGACTGGTCACCGGGCCCGGGATCGGGAAGTACGGCAGCGGCCGCCCGGTCGGGCCGACGCGCTCACGGCGCTGGCGCGCCGCGTCGGGCGCGAGCGTGGCCGCGTACTCCGGATCGGGCTCGTACTCGGCATCGGGGTCGTAGAAGTGCCCGTCGGGCAGTTCGTCGTAGTCGGCGAATTGGCTGTGGGGCGCGCCACTTCCGTCGCCGGCCAGGGCGTTCACGTGATGGCCATCCATGCTCTGGTGTGCTGTCCGCAGGATCTGCGGACGACTCTGGTGGGCTGCGAAGGTGCGCACCGCGACGGAGCCGACAGCCTCGAACCCCGCGGGACCCTGGTCCCGTACCGGCATTCCTGGTTGACCACCCCCGGGAGAAAATGTCGACTCATTCACAAGTCGTCTTACCTCCTTGGTGACCAGGAAACTTCTAGACAGGTCAGCGTGGCACCATGCCGACAGTCGGCGACTCTATGGCGTGTCGGGCGTTCGCAGCAACACAATCCGCCGGACCCGGCAGGATGTGTCGGCAATGAAACATCTCGCTGTCAAGGGCGTACGGCCGTCGCACAGCAGGTTTCACCGGTGTGCGAATCGGTCGAAGGGTTACGTTCGACGCGAGTTGACCGAGAGCCGCAAAGTGACCATACACACATCCGGCCGGACCTTGTCGGGCAAGGTCCGGCCGGACGGGCGCGATTGACGCGGCTTGTTGACGTATCGCCTTTACGAAAAGGTGACTTGCGGATCCGCCCAGGTCAGCCGATGAGCGTGTCGAGGTCCACGTGCTCCAGGCCGTGCGCCTCGGCGACCTCCTTGTAAACGACCTTGCCGTCATGCGTGTTGAGGCCCCTGGCCAGCGCGGCGTCCCGGCGCAGCGCCTCCGCCCAGCCGTTGTCCGCGAGCGACACGATGTACGGGAGCGTGGCGTTGGTGAGCGCGTAGGTGGAGGTGTTGGGCACCGCGCCGGGCATGTTGGCGACGCAGTAGAAGACCGACTGGTGGACCTTGAAGGTCGGCTCGGCGTGCGTGGTGGGACGGGAGTCCTCGAAGCAGCCGCCCTGGTCGATCGCGATGTCGACAAGGACACTTCCCGGCTTCATCCGGGAGACCAGCTCGTTGGTGACGAGCTTCGGGGCCTTGGCGCCCGGGATGAGCACCGCGCCGATCACGAGGTCGGCCTCCAGACAGGCCTTCTCCAGCTCGAAGGCGTTGGACATGACGGCCTTGACCTTGGTGCCGAAGATCCGGTCGGCCTCGCGCAGCTTGTTGATGTCGCGGTCGAGCAGGGTCACGTCGAAGCCCATGCCGATGGCGATCTGCACGGCGTTCCAGCCGGAGACACCGCCGCCGATGACGACGGCCTTGGCGGGCAGCACACCCGGGACACCGCCGGGCAGGACGCCGCGGCCGCCGGCGGCGCGCATCAGGTGGTAGGCGCCGACCTGCGGGGCGAGCCGGCCCGCGACCTCGGACATGGGCGCGAGCAGCGGGAGCGCGCGGCTGGGCAGCTCGACGGTCTCGTAGGCGATCGCCGTGGTGCCGGACTCCAGGAGCGCGTCCGTGCACTCCTTGGAGGCGGCCAGGTGCAGGTAGGTGAAGAGGGTCTGGTCCTTGCGGAGGCGGTGGTATTCCTCCGCGATCGGCTCCTTGACCTTGAGCAGCAGGTCGGCGGTGGCCCACACCTCGTCGGCGGTGTCCAGGATCGTGCCGCCGGCGGCGACGTACTCGTCGTCCGGGATCGACGAGCCGACGCCGGCGCCGCGCTCGATGACGACCTGGTGGCCGTGCCGCACCAGCTCGTGCACGCCGGCCGGGGTGATGGCCACCCGGAACTCGTTGTTCTTGACCTCGCGGGGGATGCCGACCTTCACGTCGATCACGGTCCTTGGCTCAGAGGGTGTGGGGGCATAGCTGCACATACCCGGCACGCGGCGGCATACCAGGAGACACCGCGGAAGAACCGGCGGCAGAGCCAGTTTAATGAAGGCGTTCCGACTGTCTAGCCTTTCATTGCATCAATCTTCGCCGGACACACTACGGATTTCGTAGGCGTTAGCGCCGTGTTCCGGGTCGGAGTCCAGGTCCGAGGGGTCCGCGGGGTCCAGAGGCTCCTCACTCAGCATGCGCTCGGCGGCCGAGCGGTGCAGGCTCGCGGCGATGGAGTCACCGAGACGTTCCAGCGTGTCGGCGAGGCGCAACTGGAGCGCCGCCTGGAGCCGGGTGTCCTCGGCACGGCGCGCCCACTCCACCGCCTCCTGGCAGGTGCGCAGCGACTCCTCGGGCCGTCCCGCGTACTCCTGGACCCGGGCCAGCTCGCTCAACGCCCTTGCCTGCGCGGGCACATCGCCGTTCTTGCGGTGGCCGGAAACGGCCGCCCGCCAGGCCCGCAGCGCCTCGCCGTAGCGGCCCGCGTAGGTGTGCGCGCCGGCGATGCGGCCGTAGAGCCGGGCCGCCTCGGCGCGCTCGTCACGGGCCAGGCGCTCGGCGAGGGCCCGGCCGAACCAGTCGGCCGCCCGGTCGTAGTCCCCGAGCTCCTGATAGGCACCACCTACGGATTCCATTGCGCGACCGGTCGCGTACGGGTCATTTGCTCTGCGTCCGGCGTCCAGCGCAGACCGATAGCGCGCCAGTGCATCCGCGGTGCGCCCGGTCTGCGCGTCCAGGTCGCCGAGGTTCAGCAGTGCGGCGGCCTGCTCCCGGGGCAGGTGGCGGCGCTCGGCCACATCGAGGACGAGCCGGTGGATGCCGTACAGGTCGGGGGCCGCGGCCTGGGTGCCCTGGTGCGCCACCATCGCCTTGACCAGCTGCGCCATCAGGCGGCGGGCCAGCGTGTCGAGCTCGCCGTCGGCGACCGCCGCGCGGGCGGCGGCCAGCAGGGCCGGGCGCCGGACGCGCAGCCAGTCGGCGGCGGCCCGGGGGGTGGGGAAACGCAGCTCGCGGGGCAGCGCCTGGAGCTTCTCGCGGGCCTGCGGGTTGTCGGTCTCGGTGATCGCCCGGCAGGACTGCAGCAGCCGTACCGTGCGCTCCAGCATCCGGGCGCGGGCCAGCTGGAGTTCCCCGGCCCGCTCCTGGCTCTCGGCCAGCGCCCTGAGCAGCGGGTGCAGGCAGCCGGGGACCTCGTACTGGGGCAGCGGGGTGTCCACGGGGTGCAGCAGGCCGAGGCGGACCAGCTCGTCCAGGGTGGTGCGGGCGGTGTCGACCGAGCAGCCGGCCAGCGAGGAGGCGGTGTGCGGGTCGGCCAGGCCGGCCGGGGCCAGGCTGAGCAGGCGCAGTATCCGCGCGGACCGGTCCGGCAGCTGGTCGTGCACGAACCGGAAGACGCGGGCCAGCGCCGTGCCGTCGTCCGCCTCCGCGTGCAGGCGTTTGGCGAGGTCGGAGACGGCCGCCTGGGGGCGCGCGGCGAGCCAGCCGCCGGCCAGGGCGAGCGCGGCGGGCTGCCCCTGGCACACCTCGACCAGCGACTCGGCGGACCGGGGGTCGACGGTGACGCGGACCGCGCCGGTGTACCGGGTGAGCAGTTCCACTGCCGACTTGGTGTCGAGGCCGCCCAGGGTGCACGGGCGGACGTCCGAGATCCCGGTGAGCGGGCCGCCGGAGACGGCGACGGCCAGGCAGTCCGGGGTGTCGGGGAGCAGTACGTCGACCTCTTCGGCGCCGGGCGCGTCGTCGAGCAGGAGCAGCATCCGGCGTCCCGCGAGGGCGGTGCGCAGGGCGTGGGTGAGGTCGTCCGCGGCGGCGCCGGCCGGGGTGGGCAGCCGCAGGGCGGTGAGCAGGTCGCGGGCGGTGCGCTCGACGGGGACCGGGGTGCCGTCGGGCTCGGTGAGGCGGGCGCGCAGCACCCCGTCGGGGTAGCCGGGAGCGACCTGCCGGACGAGTTCGGCGGCGAGGGCGGTGCGTCCGGATCCGGGTCTGCCCGCGATCAGCAGGACCCGGGCGCGGGGGGCCTTGCGGCCGGCGATGGTGTCCAGGCCCGCACGCTCGATGTCGGCGCGCAGTTCCTTCAACTCCCTTGTACGGCCCAGGAACCGGTCGTCCGTGGCCGCGGGCGCCGACCGCCGTGCGCCGCCTGTGTCCACCGCCTGATCCGTCACGGGCCACACTCCCGTCCCACCGCACACGCAGGCCCGCCGGGGCTCCGGTTCGGGCGTTTCGGCTCAATCGCGTCGAGCCTAGTTCACGTGCGCGGACGTTCCTGGCGGAGCACGGCGGGCACATCGCCCGATCGGATCAGGCGATGGTCACACCGGTGCATCCGGAGGGTGGGCTCAGGACGCGAAGGGGCGGGCCGGCCAGGGCGCGTCGGCCGGGCGCAGCGCTTCCAGGCCGTCGCCGGTGCGGGCGGCGACCAGCGAGAGGACGCCCGTCACCAGGCAGTTGTTGTGCACGTCACCGGCGAGCACCAGGCGCACCAGCTCGTCGACCGGCACGCGCGCGTACTCCAGGTCGATCTCCTCGTGCTCGGTCTCGAACCGCTCCCCCTCGGCCTCGGACAGGTCGCGGGCGAGGAAGATCCGCACCGCCTCGTCGCAGCCGCCGGGGGTGGTGTACAGGTCGGTCAGCACCCGCCAGTCCTCGGCCTTGACGTGCGCCTCCTCGTACAGCTCGCGCTGGGCGGCGTGCAGCGGGTTCTCGCCGGGGACGTCGAGCAGCCCGGCCGGGATCTCCCAGAGCTTCTGCCGGACCGGGTGCCGGTACTGGCGGATGAGCAGCACGCGGTCCTCCTCGTCGAGGGCGAGGACGGCGACCGAGCCGGGGTGCACCTGGTAGTCACGGCGGACCACCGATCCGTCGGGCATGACCACCTCGTCCGTGCGGACGGAGGTCTTGTTGCCCACGAAGGGGGTCTGGGTCGCCCGGATCTCCCACTCCTCGGGGGTGTCCTTGATCGTCATGCCGTGCCGCCCTTCGAAGTGCACAGATGGAACCGGGGTGCCCACCCGTTGAAGGTATGCACCCCGGCCACCGTACAAGCTGGTGTGTCACTTCGAATTCGACTGCTCGCCGTCGGCCTGCTGACGCGCGACGGCGGCCTTCACCAGGCCCGCGAAGAGCGGGTGCGGACGGGTCGGGCGGGAGCGCAGCTCCGGGTGGGCCTGGGTGGCGACCAGGTAGGGGTGGACGTCGCGCGGGTACTCGACGTACTCGACGAGCTTGCCGTCCGGGGAGGTGCCGGAGAACTGGATGCCGGCCTTCTTCTCCAGCTCCGCGCGGTAGGCGTTGTTGACCTCGTAGCGGTGGCGGTGCCGCTCCTCGACGTACTCCTTGCCGTCGTACACCTCGCGCACGATGGAACCCTCGGCCAGCTTGGCCGGGTACATGCCGAGCCGCATGGTGCCGCCCATGTCGCCCTCGCCGGCCACGATGTCCAGCTGCTCGGCCATGGTGGAGATGACCGGGTGGCCGGTGGCGGAGTCGAACTCGGTGGAGTTGGCGTCCGGGATGTCGGCCAGGTTGCGCGCGGCCTCGATCACGATGCACTGCAGGCCCAGGCAGAGGCCGAGCAGCGGGATCCGGTTCTCGCGGGCGAAGCGGATGGCGCCGACCTTGCCGAGCACACCGCGGTCGCCGAAGCCGCCCGGGATGCAGATGCCGTCGACGTCAGCGAGCTGCGCGGCGGCGCCGGCCGGGGTCCTGCAGTCGTCCGACGTCACCCACTTGATCTTCACCCGGGCCTTGTTGGCGAAGCCGCCGGCGCGCAGCGCCTCGGTGACCGAGAGGTAGGCGTCGGGCAGGTCGATGTACTTGCCGACCAGCGCGAGGGTGATCTCGTGGTCCGGGTTGTGGACGCGGTCGAGCAGGTCGTCCCAGGTCCGCCAGTCCACATCACGGAACGGCAGGTCCAGCTTGCGGACGACATAGGCGTCCAGGCCCTCGCCGTGCACGGTCTTCGGGATGTCGTAGATCGACCGGGCGTCCGGGCAGGCGACCACGGCGGCCTCGTCGACGTCGCACATCAGCGAGATCTTGCGCTTGATGGCGGTCGGCACCTCGCGGTCGCAGCGCAGGACGATCGCGTCCGGCTGGATACCGATGTTCCGCAGGGCGGCCACCGAGTGCTGGGTGGGCTTGGTCTTGAGCTCGCCGGACGGGCCGATGTAGGGCAGCAGCGAGATGTGCACCACGAAGACGTTGTCCCGGCCGACCTCGTGGCGGACCTGGCGGACCGTCTCCAGGAACGGCAGCGACTCGATGTCGCCGACCGTGCCGCCGACCTCCGTGATGACCACGTCGACCTCGTCGGTGGCCATCCGGCGGATGCGGTGCTTGATCTCGTTGGTGATGTGCGGGATGACCTGGACCGTGTCGCCCAGGTACTCGCCACGCCGCTCCTTGGCGATCACCGTCGAGTAGACCTGACCTGTGGTGACGTTGGCGGAGCCGTCCAGGTCGCGGTCGAGGAAACGCTCGTAGTGGCCGATGTCCAGGTCGGTCTCGGCGCCGTCGTTGGTGACGAACACCTCACCGTGCTGGAAGGGGTTCATCGTGCCCGGGTCGACGTTCAGGTACGGGTCGAGCTTCTGCATCACGACGCGCAGGCCCCGGGCCTTGAGCAGCATGCCCAGACTGGAGGCCGTCAGGCCCTTGCCGAGCGAGGAGGCGACACCCCCGGTGACGAAGATGTGCTTGGTCGTCGTAGCTTTCGGCGGCATGGCCAAGAGGGGGCTCCCGTGGTCGCGGTCTGTCGTGCGGTACGGCTGCCGTCCGGGAGTTTCCGGGGGTGGTGCCGTCGCTGCGGTTCGGGGGTTTCCTGCCCACCGGTCCACGGGCTACCAGGGTATCAGCGCCGCGGAGAGATGGCTTCCGGCCACGCTCCGTACACAGGTCGGCACAGACGTGGGGTCCTGCTTACCGGCTTTTCACTCAGGGCTCACCCGTTCGGCCCACACGGGTTGCCCGGAGCGGCACGCAGATCATCTACGTGCGTCGTATCCTGCTCGGACACTCGCTGCCGAGCCCGGCCGGAAACACGGCACACCCCCGCCCGTCACTCCCGGAACAACGAGAGCTTGGCAGTTCGTTGAGCTATGACTGTCGTTTTGCCTCAGGGCACGGTGGGCTGCTTTGCTTCACCGCTTAACGACGCACAACAACAACCCCCCTTGACCGCACTAGCGACAGCCCCCTTTTGCCTGGGGGGTGACGTGGCCGTTCGACTGGAGTTGCACGTGGCCGGGCGCATCGAAGACTACGCACTCATCGGAGACATGCAGACCGCTGCCCTGGTCTGCCGGGACGGCACAGTGGACTGGCTGTGCCTGCCCCGCTTCGACTCGCATGCCATCTTCGCCGGTCTGCTCGGCACCGAGGAACACGGCTTCTGGCGACTCGGCCCGGCGCACGCGGCCGACTCGCAGCCGCCGACCGCGGCGCGCCGCACCTACCGCGGCGACTCGCTGATCCTGGAGTCGGAGTGGGACACCCCGCGCGGCACGGTCCGGGTCACCGACTTCATGCCGCCGCGTGACGGCGCGCCCCAGCTGATCCGCATCGTGGAGGGCGTCACCGGCCGGGTGCCGATGCGCTCGGTGCTGCGGATGCGGTTCTCCTACGGCCGGGTGGTCCCCTGGGTGCACAAGCACGACGCCCGTACGGTCGCCGTGGCGGGGCCCGACTCGGTGTGGTTCGACACCTCGGCGGAGACCTACGGCAAGTCGCTGACCACCTACGCCGACTTCACCGTCGCCCCCGGCGACCGGATCGCGTTCACCATCTCGTGGCAGCCCTCGCACAAGGAGCCGCCGCCGCTGCCGGAGCCGGAGCAGTCGCTGGAGGCGACCGAGGAGTTCTGGCGGGACTGGGTCGAGCACTGTACGTACCACGGCCCCTACCGCGAGGCCGTGGTCCGCTCGCTGATCACGCTGAAGGCCCTGACGTACGCCCCGACGGGCGGCATCGTGGCCGCGCCGACGACCTCGCTCCCGGAGGACATCGGCGGCGTCCGCAACTGGGACTACCGCTACACCTGGCTCCGCGACGCGGCCATCACCCTGTCCTCGCTGCTGCGCACCGGCTACCGCGAGGAGGCCCGTGCCTGGCGCGAGTGGCTGCTGCGCGCGGTCGCCGGGGACCCGGAGAACCTGCAGATCATGTACGGCATCGCGGGCGAGCGCGAGCTGGGCGAGGCCGAGCTGGACTGGCTGCCCGGTTACGAGAACTCGACCCCGGTCCGGGTCGGCAACGGCGCGGCGCACCAGCTCCAGCTGGACGTCTACGGCGAGGTCATCGAGGCCCTGCACCTGGCCCACATGACCGGCCTCGCCCGCAACGACTACGCGTCCCTCCTCCAGCTGAAGCTGATCCGCTACCTGGAGGACCACTGGGACGAGCCGGACGAGGGCATCTGGGAGGTGCGCGGGCCGCGCCGGCACTTCGTGCACTCCAAGGTGATGGCCTGGGTCGCCGTCGACCGCACCATCAAGCTGATCGAGTCCGGGGACGCGGACGGCCCGCTGGAGCGCTGGAAGGAACTGCGCGACGACATCCACCGGGACGTCTGCGAGCGGGGCTACGACAAGGAGCGCAACACCTTCACCCAGTCGTACGGCTCCCAGGAGCTGGACGCCTCGCTGCTGCTGATCCCCCAGATGGGTTTCCTTCCCCCGGACGACAAGCGGGTCATCGGCACCATCGAGGCGATCCAGCGGGAGCTGTCCACGTCGGACGGCTTCATCCTGCGCTACCCGACCTCGGGCGGCGACGAGGGCGTGGACGGCCTCCCGGGCGACGAGGGGGCCTTCCTGGCCTGCTCCTTCTGGATGGCCGACGACCTCGCGATGATCGGGCGCGTCGACGAGGCCCGCAAGCTGTTCGAGAAGCTGCTCGCGCTGCGGAACGACCTCGGGCTGCTGGCGGAGGAGTGGGATCCGCGGCTGAAGCGGCAGGTGGGGAACTTTCCGCAGGCGTTCAGTCATGTGCCGTTGATCGATACGGCACTTCGCCTTACGGCGTCGGGAGCGTACGGGGGGTAGGGCCGCCGCCAGTCGGCTGCGGATGCGTGGGGGCTGGTCGCGCCCACGCGGCGGCAGCCGCATATCGGACAGGGCCCCGCGCCCCTTTGGGGCGCGCTGCTGCCTAGGCTGGTAATCATGGCTCCCGGGTCGAAGGCGCGCACGGCCCTCGCCAGGCTTCGTGAGGACCTGGTTGGTGATGTGTTCGCGCCCGGGGACCCGGGGTACGACGCGGCGCGGGCCGTCTTCAATGGCATGGTCGACCGGCGGCCGGCCGTGATCGCCCGGTGCGCGGACGATGCCGACGTGGTCCGGGCGGTGCGGTTCGGGCGGGATCTGGACCTGCACATCGCGGTGCGCGGCGGCGGGCACAGTGTGGCGGGGTCGGCTGTCGGTGACGGTGCGCTGGTGGTGGATGTGCGCCGGATGGACGGGGTGACCGTCGACCCGGCGGCGGAAGCCGTACGTGTGCAGGGCGGGGCCACCATGAGCCGTCTGGACCGGGCGGCCCGGCGCTACGGTCTCGTCGGCGCCGGTGGGCGGGCCCCCGGCATCGGGGTCGGTGGGTTCGTGCTCGGTGGCGGGTCGGGATGGCTGGACCGCGTCTTCGGGCCGGCCGTCGACAACCTGATCGGCGTCGAGCTGGTCACCGCCGACGGTGAGCGCGTCCACGCCAACGCGGACGAGAACCCGGAGCTGTTCTGGGCCCTGCACGGCGGCGGCGGGAACTTCGGCGTCGCCACCGCGCTCACCCTCGAACTGCACGAGCTGCCGGTTTTCTCGGTCGCGCTGCTGCGGTACCCGCCGTCGTCCGGCCCGGACGTCGTCCGTGCCTTCCGCGAGGTCATCCGCACCGGTCCCGACGAGGCGGGCGGCGCGGTGGTGTACCTCGCCGACGGCGAGCCGGTGTGTGCCGCCCTCGTGACCTACGCGGGCGGCGAGGAAGGGCTGCGCAAGGTCGCCGGACCGCTGCTCGCGCTGCCGCACGAGGCGGAGGTCGCCGGACCGCTGCCGTACTGCGAGATGCAGTGCC
The DNA here is from genome assembly GCF_053611985.1 of Streptomyces sp. NPDC054770. NCBI lineage: Bacteria > Bacillati > Actinomycetota > Actinomycetes > Kitasatosporales > Streptomycetaceae > Streptomyces > Streptomyces sp. NPDC054770. Next base: position 15,576 of record NZ_JBSHBL010000090.1, on the reverse strand, counting down.
TGCTCGACCTTCCGTCCGGGCTGCGGAACCACTGGTCGGCCGAGTGTCTGGCCGCTCTGCCCGACGAGGCGGTGGACGCCTGGTGCGGCTGTGCGGAGGGCATGCCGGTACCGAGCGGCTCGCAGCATCTGCTGTTCCCGCTGGGCGGCGCGATCGCCTCGGGTCCGGCGGAGTACCCGGTGCCGTACCGCAACGCGGCCTGGGCGGTGCACCCCTTCGGGATCTGGGCGGACCCGGCCGACGACGAACGGGCGATCGCCTGGGTGCGGGACGTCCGTGCAGGCGTCCGGCCCTGGTCCACCGGCGCGGTCTGCCTGAACCTCATCGGTGACGAGGGTCCGGAGCGGGTGCGGGCCGGTCTGGGCGCGGGAAACGCGCTGCGGCTCGGCAAGGTGAAGCGGCGCTGGGACCCCGACAACGTTTTCCGCTTCAACCACAACATCAGACCGCTCTGAACGAGGCCAGCGCCCCGAAGGGGCGCGGGGCCGTGTCGACATGCGGCTCCGCCGCGTGGGCGCGACCAGCCACGACGGTGCCGCACCCGACAGACGGCATACCGTGGCACTTCCAGCGGAGCGCTCGGCGCAAGGTGCCCCAGAGGCGTTCGCCCAGGTAGCGTCCGCTCCATGGACAGCGGTACGGGCAGCGGATTCGACACCCAGGGCGCCGGGATCACCGTGCAGCGGGCGCTGGAGCTGCCCGCGCTGCGCAGCGGGCTCCCGGAGATCCTGGCGGGCGCCGACCGACTGGGCCGCACCGTGCGCTGGGTGCACGCCGGCGAGGTGCCGAACATCGCCTCGCTGCTGAAGGGCGGCGAGCTGCTGCTCACCACCGGCTACGGCCTGGGCACCCGGCCGAACGAGCAGCGGGCGTTCGTCCGCACCCTCGCCGAGCGGGGCATCGCCGCCCTGGTGGTGGAGCTGGGCGCACGGTTCTCCCGGCTGCCGGCCACCCTCGTGGACACCGCCCGCGCGACCGGGCTGCCGCTGGTCGTGCTGCACCGCGAGGTGCCGTTCGTGACGGTGACGGAGGAGATCCACACCGAGATCGTCAACCACCACTACGCCCTGCTCCAGCGCGCCGAGGAGGTGCACCGCCGCTGCACCGAGGCCCTGCTGGGCGGCGGCGGGGTCCCCCAGGTGCTCGCCATCCTGGCCGACTTCAGCGGCAACCCGGTCTTCCTGGAGACCACCGACGGCCAGCTGCTGTACGCCGCCGGGTCGGGTCCCGAGGGGGCCGATCCGCTCCAGGTGTGGGAGGGGCTGCGCGGCCAGCACAAGGACGCGCCGCCGCCGACCGGGGTGGTCCTGGTGGACGTGCCGGGCGGCGGTCCGGGGACCGGCTCGGTGCGCGCCCGGCTGGTCCTGCTCCCGGTCCGCGGGCCGCTGGCCCCCGTGCACCGCATCGCCGCCGAGCGGGCCGCGGGCATCCTGGCCGTCGTCCTGATGCAGGCCCGCCAGGAGGAGGAGCTGGCGGCACGCGGGCGCGGCGACTTCCTGACCGACCTGGCCGAGGGACGGATCACCGCGGAGGACGCCCCGGCGCAGGCCCGGGTCCTCGGCTTCAAGCCGGGCGGCAGCCCACTGCTGCCGGTGGTCATGCGGGTCGGCGACTCCCTGTCCCCGGACTCTCCGGGCAGGGGCTGGGCGGTGCTGGCCCGCGCGGTCGGCGAGGAGCTGGCGGCCGTGGGCGCCCCGGTCCTGCTGGGCGTACGACCGGTCGAGGGCCGGGTGCCGCTGCTCCTGGGCCTGCGCTCGGAGGCGGAGCGGACGACGGTCGCGGACCGGGTCGCGGCCGCGCTCAGGGCGGGGGTGGAACGCGCCGGGATGCAACGCCGCGGGGCCGCTCCCCCGGTCGTGGTGGTCGGGGCGGCCGGCGGCTGGGCGGCCGCGTCGGCGGGCCTGCGGCACGCGGCCGAGACGGCGACGGCGGCCCAGGGCCTGCCCGACCGGCCCTGGTACGACGCCCGCAGCCTCGACATCGACCTGCTCCTGTGGCGGCTGCGCGACCACCCCGATCTGGCGGCCTTCGTCGACCGGGCGATCGGCCCGCTCCGCGACCACGACCAACGCTCCAAGCCGCCGCTGCTGCCCACCCTGGAGACCTATCTGGCGCACGCGGGCCGCAAGGCGGAGACGGCCCGTGAACTCCACCTCAACCGGCAGACCCTCTACAACCGCCTCGCCCGCATCGGGGAGTTGCTGGGCACGGACCTCGACGACCCGCAGGTGGTCCTGGCGTTGAGCCTGGCCCTGAGGGCACGCCGGCACGCCCCCTAGGGCAGTCCGGCGTCACAGCCTCACGGTTTCACGGCCTCACGGCAGCGGCCGGGGCTGTGTCAACTCGTCGTAGACGCTGAGCACTTGGGCGACGGTCTCGTCCTCCGTGGGCCAGCTCGCCGCCTGTCGGGTACCCCGCTCGCGCAGCTCGGCACAGCGCTCGGGGTCGTCGAGGAGCCGTACGACGGCGCGGGCGAGGGCCGGTGCGTCGCCGTAGGCGACCAGCTCGGCCGCGTCCCCGACCAGGTCGGGGATACCGCCGACGGCGGTCGCGACGAGCGGCACGCGCGCGTGCAGGGCCTCCTGCGCGAGGACGGAACGGGACTCCCAACTGCTGGGCAGCAGCGCCAGGTCGGCGGCGGCGAGCAGCTCGGCGACGTCGTCACGGCGCCCGATCAGCCGCACCGGCAGTTCCTCGTCCTCGATCCGCCGCTGCAACGCCGCACGCAACGGCCCCTCGCCCGCGATGACGAGGAGCGGCACCGGATCGAGCCGGCACCAGGCACGCGCCGCGTCCAGCAAGACGTCGTAGCCGCGGTGCCGGTCGAGGGAGCCGACGGCGATGAGCAACGGCCTGCCCATGGCGCCGAGTTCGGCCCGGACCTTGGGCCGTAGCAGCTCTGCCTCGTCCTGGTCCACGAGCCGCCGCGGACCCGGCAGTGCCACCGCGGCGAGCCGGGCGTCCCGGGCACCGGTACGGCGGGCGCGGTCCACCAGGTCGGAGGTGGTCCCGAGCACCACGGCGGCGGCCCGCGCCACCCGCCGCTCCAGCAGCCGCAGCAGATGGGCCCGGGCACCCTCGGCATGCGCGCGGTTGTGCCAGGTGACGATCAGCGGGGTGCTGCGGCCGCTCAGCGCCAGCACCGCGCGGAAGGAGGCGTGCAGGCCGTGCGCGTGCACCAGGTCGGCGTCCGTGCAGGCGGCACGGAGCGCCGCGACCGAGCCCGGGTCACTGCTGCGCGGTACGTGCACATGGTCGGCGCCGACGTCCGAGAAGCCGTAGGCGCGATCGGCCTCGGCGGGGGCGCACACCGTGACCCGCACGCCCCGCGCGACGAGGCCGGCGGCCAGCGACCGCACGTGCGCACTGCTGCCGGCGTTGCCGCCGCCCAGCACCTGCACGGTGCGCAGCGGCGACTGACCGTGCGGTGCGTTGCTGCTCACGGGGCTCACGCGGCCGGGACTCCTGGTTCGGCGTGGGGTGGTCACGAGGGAACGTACAGAAGGTATCGGGGCCGAGGGTGTCACCGCGCGCGCCTCCCCCGGACACCGCGTTCCCCTCAAGGATGCCAGTACACAAGGGTGTTCCGGGCACTCCGAGAAGGCACATACCGAGGCGGGCCGGGGCAATGCGCCGGAGCGTGTCACCCGGGAGGGTGACGAAAACGCCGCTGCGGAGGAGCGTTGCCCGTGCGGGACGCATGTCGCCCCGCCGCCCGTCCTCCTCCTGCTCCCGTCGGCGGTCCGCCCGTCAGCGGTCCGCCCGTGCCGTCGCCAGCAGTTCCTCCGCGTGCGCCCGTGCCGTCTCCGAGTCCTCCTGGCCGGCCAGCATGCGGGACAGCTCCCGCACCCGCTCCTCGCCCTCCAGGACCTTCACGCCCGAGCGGGTGACCGAGCCGTCGTTGGTCTTCTCGACGAGCAGCTGCCGGTCGGCGAAGGCGGCGACCTGGGGAAGGTGGGTGACGACGACCACCTGCGCGGACTTGGCGAGCTTGGCCAGGCGCCGCCCGATCTCCACCGCGGCCTTGCCGCCGACACCCGCGTCGACCTCGTCGAAGAGGTACGTCGGGACCGGGTCCGTACCCGCGAAGACGACCTCCACCGCGAGCATCACCCGAGACAGCTCACCGCCGGACGCGCCCTTGGCGATGGGGCGGGGCGGGGCGCCGGGGTGCGGGGCGAGCAGCAGCTCGACCTCGTCGGCGCCCGACGGGCCGTAGGCCACCGCCCGGCCGCCGACCTCCACGCCCTCCGGGTCCTCGGCCTGCCGGATGGCGAAGGACACGCGCGCGTGCGGCATCGCGAGGGATCCCAGCTCGGCGGTGACGGCGGCCGCGAAGCGTTCCGCGGCCTCGGTCCGCGCATCGGTCAAGGCCTGTGCGAGACCACCCAGTTCCGCACGAAGGGCATCCCGCTCGGCGGTGAGTTCGTCGATCCGCTCGTCGTCGCCGTCGAGTTCGGTCAGCCGCGCGGCGCCCCGCTCGGCCCACTCCAGCACCGCGTCGATGTCCGAGCCGTACTTGCGGGTGAGCGCGGTGAGCGCGGCGCGCCGCTCCTCCACGGCCGCGAGCCGCAGCGGATCGGCGTCCAGGTCGTCGGCGTACCCGGCGAGTTCCCCCGCCACGTCGCCGAGCAGGATCCCGACCTCGCCGATCCGGTCGGCGAGCGCGGCCAGCGCCGGATCGTGCGAGCGGACGGCCTCCAGGGCCCGGTGGGCGCCCGCGACGAGGGTGGCCGCGTCGATGCCCTCGGGGTCCTCCGGGTTGCCCGCGAGCGCGGAGTGCGCGGCGGTCGCGGCGGACGACAGCGCCTCGGCGTGCCCGAGCCGCTCCGCCTCCTCGGCCAGCTCCACGTCCTCGCCGGCCCGCGGCTCGACCGCCGCGATCTCGTCCAGCCCGTAGCGCAGCATGTCGGCTTCCTGAGCCCGCTCACGCGCGCGCGTGACGATCTCCTCCAGCTCGACCGCGACGGCCCGCAGCCGCCGGTAGGCCTCGCCGTACTTGGCGAGCGGCACGGCGACCCCGTCGCCCGCGTACCGGTCGAGGGCCTGCCGCTGCCGGGACAGTTTCAGCAGTCCCTGCTGGTCGGTCTGCCCGTGCACGGCCACCAGGTCGTCGGCGAGCTCGGCGAGCAGCCCCACGGGCACGCTCCGCCCGCCCAGGTGCGCCCGCGAGCGCCCCTCGGCGGAAACGGTACGGCTGAGCAGCAGCGCCCCGTCGTCCAGCTCGGCACCGGCCTCCTCGGCCCGTACCGCCGCCGAGGCTCCGGCGGGCACGGTGACCCGCCCCTCGACAACCGCCTTCTCGGACCCGATCCGCACGAGCGCGGGATCGGCCCGCCCACCGAGCAGCAGCCCCAGGCTGGTGACCACCATGGTCTTGCCCGCACCGGTCTCACCGGTGACGGCCGTGAACCCGGGCGACAACTCGACGACGGCATCGTCGATGACTCCGAGGGACCGTATCCGCATTTCTTCCAGCACGGGGAAGACCTTACGAGGTCGAGCCGACGAAGTGCGAGGCCCCCTGTCACCCGGGCGAGTGGAGAAACCGCAAGGGCCGGTCACCGGAGAGTGGAGGCGCCCCAAGGGCCACGGGACTGTGCCGATATGCGGCCACCTCCACACCCCGGCGAGTGAGCCAACCAAGGGGCGCGGGGAACTGCGCGATCAGCCCCCACGCACCCGCACCCGCCGACGCACCGAAACCGGCCCCCACGTACCGCTAGTGCGGCGCCCCCCGCCATCCAGAGACCGGCAACGCGAACTTGGCCACCAACCGGTCCGTGAACGACGCATGGTGCAGCCGCGCCAGCCGCACCGGCACCGCCCCCCGCCGCACCTCCACCCGCGCCCCCGGCGGCAGCTCCACCGTCCGCCGTCCGTCACACCACAGCACCCCCGGCTGGATGTGCGGCAGCACCTCCACCGCGAGCACCGAGTCCGGCGAGGTCACCAGCGGCTTCGCGAACAGCGCGTGCGCGGAGATCGGCACCATCAGCAGCGCCTCCACCTCCGGCCACACCACCGGCCCGCCCGCCGAGAACGCGTACGCCGTCGACCCGGTCGGCGTCGACAGGACGATCCCGTCGCAGCCGAACCCCGTCACCGGCCGCCCGTCGATCTCCAGCACGACCTCAAGCAGCTTCTCGGCGCCCGCCTTCTGCACCGCCGCCTCGTTCAGCGCCCAGTCGGTGTGCACGATGTCCCCGTTGCGGTGCACCACGACGTCGACGGTCATCCGCTCCTCGACCTCGTACGCCCTGCTCACCACCCGGTCCACGACCTTGTCGAGGTCGTCCCGCTCGGCCTCCGCGAGGAACCCGACACTCCCGAGGTTGACGCCGAGCATCGGCACCCCGGAGGCCCGCGCGAACTCGGCGCCGCGCAGCAGCGTCCCGTCACCGCCGAGCACGATGAGCAGCTCGCAGCCGTCGAGACTGTGCGGCGACGCCTCCTCGACGAGTTCGACCTCCTCGGGCAGCGGCAGGTCGCGGGCCTCGAAATCCAGGACCCGTACGCCGACCCCGGCCGCCAGCAGCCCCTTCACCACGAGTTCGGCGCTGCGGATCGCGGCAGGCCGCCCGGTGTGGGCCAGCAGGAAAACAGTACGAGCTCGGTTCTGTGTCAACGCGGCCCCTCCGCCACTGCACGGTCAACGTCGGCCGGATCCAACTGGGGTGCGCCGGCCCGCAGCCACAGAAAGTACTCGACATTGCCGGACGGCCCGGGCAGCGGACTGGCGGTGACACCCTTCACCCCGAGCCCCAGCTCCCACGCCTTCCCGGCAACCCCCCGCACGGCCTCCGCCCGCAGCTGCGGACTCCGTACGACTCCCCCGCTGCCCAGCCTCTCCTTGCCCACCTCGAACTGCGGCTTGACCATCATCACCAGGTCGGCGTCCGCCTTCACGCACCGCGCCAGGGCCGGCAGCACCAGCCCGAGCGGGATGAAGGACAGATCACCCACGACAAGATCCACAGGCTCCCCATCGATCGCTTCAAGCGTCAACTCGCGTACGTTCGTACGGTCCTTGACGGTGACGCGTTCATCGCTCCGGAGAGACCACGCGAGTTGTCCGTATCCGACGTCGACGGCGACGACCTGCGCGGCCCCCGCCCGCAGCAGCACATCGGTGAACCCGCCGGTCGACGCACCGGCGTCCAGCGCCCGCCGCCCCTCGACCGCCAGCCCCTGCGGCACGAACGCCGCCAGCGCGCCCGCGAGCTTGTGCCCGCCCCGGGACACGTACTCGGGATCGCTGTCGTCGCTCTGTACGACGATGGCCGCGGCGGTCTCCACCTGGGTGGCCGGCTTGGTCGCGAGGGACTTGCCGACGGTGACCCGCCCGGCGGCGATCAGCTGGCTTGCGTGCTCGCGCGAGCGCGCCAGCTTCCGGCGGACCAGCTCCGCGTCCAGACGGCGACGTGCGACTCCTGCCACGGTGGGTTCAGCTCCTGCTCTGGTGGTACGACGGTGCGGGCGGCCGGCTGCCGTGCGGCGGTGCCGGCGCCGGAGGTCCCGGAGGTCCCGGAGGTCCCTGGCGGACGTCGAGCGCGGTCAGCGCGTCGCGCAGCCCCCGGTGTACATCCTCGTACACCTCCAGATGCCCGTCCGTGGCGAGGTGGTCGGCGTCGGCCAGCCGGTCGAGCTGAGCGTCCACCTCTGCGTTGCCGGTGGGGGTGCGGGGGACGTTCAGCGGGGCGGGGGCGGCGGGGTCGTACTCGGGTTCGACGGCAGCCGCTTCCTCGGCCTCCGTCACCGGGGCCGCCACCAGGTCCTCGGGCACAGAGTCGGTCATGCCCCGACGCTACCTCGAACCGCTGGGGTACCGTCGATCGCGATGGCCACGATCGAGGAGTGCCGCGCCGCGCTCGACAAGCTCTCGCACAACATGGGTGGTGCCGAGGGCGACGTCCGTGCGGCCGCCGCCATGGACCGCACGGTGAGCTGCCACATCACCGACCTGGACGTCACCTTCGCCGGCCGGCTCACCGGCGGCCGGATCGACGTCGAGGAGACGTTCCCCGGTCCGCCGCGCGAGAAGGCGCAGATCAGACTCGCCATGGCCGGCGACGACCTGACGGCCCTGGTCGACGGCGAACTGAACTTCGCCGGGGCCTGGGGTTCGGGCCGGGTGCGGCTGGAGGCCAACCTGCTGGACCTGTTCCGGCTCAGGAAGTTGCTGTGACCCTGGCCTTCCGGGCCGCCGGCACCACCAGCGGGGTCCCCGTCTCCGGGTCGTCGATGATCTGACAGCGCAGCCCGAAGACCTCCGCCACCAGCTCCGCGGTGACGATGTCGTTCGGGGCGCCCTCGGCGACGATCCGGCCGCTCTTGAGCGCGATCAGGTGGGTGGCGTAGCGAGCCGCGTGGTTGAGGTCGTGCAGCACGGCGACCAGCGTCCGCCCCTGCTCCTCGTGGAGTTCGGCACACAGGTCGAGGACGTCGATCTGGTGCTGGATGTCCAGGTAGGTGGTCGGCTCGTCGAGGAGCAGCAGCGGGGTCTGCTGGGCGAGCGCCATGGCGATCCAGACGCGCTGCCGCTGGCCGCCGGAGAGTTCGTCCACGTACCGGTCGGCGAGTTCGGCGACGCCGGTCTGCTCCATCGACTCCTGGACGACCCGCTCGTCCTCGGCGGACCACTGGCGCAGGATGCCCTGGTGCGGGTAGCGGCCGCGGCCGACCAGGTCGCCGACGGTGATGCCGTCGGGTGCGATGGAGGACTGCGGGAGCAGGCCGAGGGTGCGGGCGACCTTCTTCGCGGGCATCGACTGGATGGCCTGGCCGTCGAGCAGCACCCGGCCCTGGCTGGGCCTGAGCATCCGGGACAGGGCGCGCAGCAGCGTCGACTTGCCGCAGGCGTTGGGGCCGACGATCACCGTGAAGGAGTTGTCGGGGATCTCCACCGACAGCTGCTCGGCGATGACGCGCTGGTCATAGGCGAGGGTGACGTTCTCGGCGGACAGGCGGTTCACGGTGCTCCTCTTGCTGTCTGGCTCACTGTCTGACTGGGGGGTCGCGCTCATATCCGGCCCGCCCGGCGTTCGGTGACGAGGAGCCAGAGCAGATAGACCCCGCCGAGGACGCCGGTGACCACGCCGACGGGCAGCTGGTCGGCGCCGAAGGCGCGCTGCGAGGCCCAGTCGGCGGTGACCAGCAGGGCGGCGCCCATGCAGAGGGAGGGCACCAGGTTGGGGCCGGGCGAGCGGGTGAGGCGCCGGGCGAGCTGGGGGGCGGTGAGGGCCACGAAGCTGACGGGACCCGCGGCGGCGGTGGCGGCCGCGGTCAGCAGGACGGCGGCCACCATCAGCAGCAGCCGCACCCGCTCCACCCGTACCCCGAGGGCGTTCGACACGTCGTCGCCCATCTCCATCATCCGCAGGCCCCGCGCGTTGACGAGGACCAGCGGGACGAGGACCGCGCACAGCGCGAGCAGCGGCCGGACCTGGCTCCAGTCACGGCCGTCGAGGGTGCCGGTCATCCAGACCACCGCGCGGGTCGCGTCGACCAGGTCGGCCTTGGTGAGGAGGTAGCCGTTGACCGCGGTGACGACCGCGGAGACGCCGATGCCGACCAGGACCAGCCGGTAGCCGTGCACGCCCTGCTTCCAGGCGAGCAGGTAGATGGCGAGGCCGGTCACCAGACCGCCGATGAGCGCGCCGACGGTGACCTGGGCGGCGGTCCCGGACAGCAGCACGATGACGACGAGCGCGCCGGAGGTGGCGCCCTGCGAGAGGCCGAGGACGTCCGGGCTGCCCAGCGGGTTGCGGGAGATCGACTGGAACAGCGCGCCGCCGAGCCCGAGCGAGGCGCCGACCAGCAGACCGACCAGGACCCGCGGCAGGCGCAGCTCGTTGACGATGAAGTCCTGCGCGGCGGTGCCGTTCCCGGCCAGGGTCTTCAGCACGTCGCCGAAGGAGATCGGGAAGTCCCCGGTGCCGATCAGCACGACACTCGCGGCGGCCGCGGCCAGCAGCAGCGCGACCACGACGACCAGCGCGCGCACGTCGGTCCGCAGGGAGAGCCCGCCGGGGGTGCGCAGGGTACGCGTGTTCCTCACAGCTGGGCCGTCCTCCGCCGTCGTACCAGAAGAATGAAGACCGGCCCGCCGATGACCGCGGTGACGATGCCGACCTGGAGCTCCGCGGGGCGGGCCACGATCCGGCCGATGACATCGGCGCCGAGCAGCAGCACGGGCGACAGCACCGTCGCGTAGGGCAGGATCCAGCGCAGGTCGGGGCCGGTGAACGAGCGCACGACGTGCGGGACCATCAGGCCGACGAAGGCGATCGGGCCGCAGGCGGCGGTGGCGGCACCGCACAGCACGGTGGCGGCCAGCATGGCGAGGGCCCGGGTACGGCCCAGGTTCGCGCCGAGGGCACGGGCGGTGTCGTCGCCCATCGCCACCGCGTTCAGCGGCCGGGCCAGGCCGAGGGCGAGCAGGGTACCGGCCGCGAGGAACGGCAGCACCTGCAGGATCGTCGAGTTGCTCGCCGAGGCCAGCGAACCCACCGTCCAGAAGCGCAGCTTGTTGAGTGCCGCGTCGTCCGTGATCATCACGGCCTGGAGGTAGCCGTAGAGGGCGGCGCTGATCGCCGTACCCGCCAGCGCGAGCCGGACCGGGGTGGCGCCCCGGCTGCCGCCCAGGAACCACACCAGCGCGCCCACCACGGCCGCCCCGAGGAACGCGAACCACACATAGCCGCTCAGGGTGCTGACGCCGAAGTAGGTGATGGCGGTGACCACCGCGGCCGACGCGCCCGCGTTGATGCCGAGCAGTCCGGGGTCGGCGAGCGGGTTGCGGGTGAGCGCCTGGAGCACCGCCCCGGACAGGCCGAGGGCGGCACCGGCCAGCAGGCCGAGGACGGTCCGCGACAGCCGCGTGTCGACGACGACGTCGCCGTACGTCCCCGTGTCGTGGAACAGGCCGTGCCAGACCTGGTCCAACGGCAGCTCTTTCGCCCCGATCGCGATGCTCGCCAAGGCGACGAGCAGCAGGATCACGACGGAGACGAGGAGCCCGAAGGCCCGCATCGCCCGACGGCTCGGGGGCGCGGGGGCGGTTTCCGCGCGCGGTTCGGGAGGACTGTCGACCAACACGTGGTTAGGTTAGCCTACCCTCGCATCGGGCCTCGATGCCGCGTCGGGGCCTCAGAGCCCCAGCCGCGCCAGTGACTTGCCTCCGTCCAGTTCACAGGAGCCCTCCCCGGCAGCCGTCCAGGCCGCCGCGCACAGCGCCCGCAGCCCGTCGAGCGCCTCACCGTCACCCTCCAGCTCCAGCCGGTCGGCACCCGCCGACGCGGTCCAGCCACCGCACCGGAACCCGTCGCCTTCCGCCGTGACCTCCGGCTGCCCGGTGAGCAGCCCGCGCAGATCGGCGTCGACGTAGGTCGGCCGGTGCCGCGGCGGCGCGGCGAGCAGCTGACGCCCGTCGGTGACGCCGGTGAGCACGAGCAGCGAGTCCACCCCGCCGTTGAACGCACCCTCGATGTCGGTGTCCAGCCGGTCCCCGACCACCAACGGCCGCTCGGCACCCGTCCGCAGGATGGTCTCCCGGTGCATCGGCGGCAGCGGCTTGCCGGCGACCTGCGGCTCGGCCCCCGTCGCGATCCGGACCACCTCCACCGCCGCGCCGTTGCCCGGCGCGATCCCGCGCCCGCTCGGGATCGTCAGATCGGTGTTGGACGCGAACCACGGCACCCCGCGCGCGACGGCGTACGACGCCTCGGCGAACCGCCCCCACGGCAGATCGGGGCCGCCGAACCCCTGCACCACGGCAGCCGGATCGTCGTCCGCCGACTCCACGGGTTCGAGCCCCCGCTCCCGAAGGGCGACCCGCAGCCCCTCCCCGCCGATGACCAGCACCCGCGCCCCGGTCGGCACCTGCTCACTGATCAGCCGCGCCACCGCCTGCGCCGAGGTGATGACATCACCGGCGCCCGTCGGGATCCCCAGCTCGGTGAGATGCTCGGCCACCGCGTCCGGCGTCCGCAGCGCGTTGTTGGTGACGTACGCCAGATGCATCCCGCCCGCGCGGGCGACCTCCAGCGACTCCACGGCGTGCGCGATCGCACTGCCGCCCGCGTACACCACGCCGTCCAGATCGAGCAGCGCCGTGTCATACGCCGTGCTCAGGGCCTGTCCGCTGCCCTCGGGACCAGTCCTGGCGCCCTGGCTCATCCCCATCGCTCCTCGTCACTCCTCGTCGACCCGCCTTGCAGCTTCGATCATCCCGCACGCCACTGACACACGTACGATGCCGGGATGAACACAGCAGGTCACTCGGAAGCAACGGAGCGCCGAGGCCTGGAACTCACCCCGTTCCGAGGCCTTCGCTACGACCCCGACCGGGTCGGCAGCCTCGCCGCCGTCACCTCCCCGCCGTACGACGTCGTCGTACGCCCCGACGGCGTACACCACCTCCAGTCCGCCGACCCGCACAACATCGTCCGCCTCATCCTGCCGCAGGCGGGTACCCCCAGCGCCCAGACCGAACAGGCGGCCGACACCCTGCACCGCTGGCAGGCCGAGGGCATCCTCGCCACGGATCCCGAACCGGGCCTGTACGTCTACGAACAACACGACGGAAACGGCCTGCTCCAGCGCGGGGTCATCGGCGCCCTGCGGGTCTCGGAACCGTCCGAGGGCGTGGTGCTGCCGCACGAGGAGGTCATGCCCCCGGTCGTCGCCGACCGAGCGGCCCTGATGCGTGCCACCTCGGCGAACCTCGAACCCCTCCTGCTCACCTACCGGGGCAACGGCACCACCGCCGAGGTCATCGAACAGGTGGCCGATCGCCCCCCGCTCCTCGCCACCACCACGGAGGACGGTTTCCACCACCGCCTCTGGTCGATCACCGACCCCGCCGAAGTGGCCCTGGTCCAGTCCGACCTTGCCCACCACCAGGCCCTGATCGCCGACGGCCACCACCGCTGGGCCACCTACTTGCGTCTACGCGCGGAGCACACCTCTCCCAGCCCCTGGGACTACGGCCTGGTCCTCCTCGTCGACACGGCCCGCTACCCGCTGCGCGTCCGCGCCATCCACCGCCTGCTGCACGGCCTGCCGGTCGCGGAGGCGCTGGAGCACGTCAAGGGCCTGTTCCGGGTACGCCGGCTCGACGTCCCCCTGCCCGCGGCGCAGGAGGCGCTGGCGGACGCGGCCTCCGCCGGCAACGCGTTCCTGCTGGCCGGCGACGGTGCGTTCCATCTCATCGACCGCCCGGACCCGGACCTCCTGGCCCGCACGATCCCCGACGACCGCCCGGCCGCCTGGCGCACCCTCGACGCCACCGTCCTGCACGCCACGCTCCTCGACCACGTCTGGCGCATCCCCGAGGACTCGCCCGCGCACATCGCGTACATCCACGACACGGCGGCGACCGTCGCCAAGGCCGAACGCGACGGCGGTACGGCCGTCCTCATGCACCCGGTCCGCGAGGAGGTCGTCCGCGACCTGGCCCGCCAGGGCGTGACGATGCCCCGCAAGTCGACGTCCTTCGGCCCGAAGCCGGCATCGGGACTGGTGCTGCGGGCGCTCGACGCCTGACGGAGAGAGGGCAGACCCGGTCGGGGTCTGCCCTCTGCCAGTCACTCGATCACTCGGTCACTCGGTCACTCGGTCACCGAGCTCAGTCCTGCTCGGCCTCGTCCTCGGACTCGGCCTCGGTGCCGACATCGGTCCCGGCCGCGACCTCGGTCTCGGTCTCGGTCTCGGGCTCGGACCCCTCGGCGGTCTCCTCGGACTCCTCCTCGTCCAGAGCGTCGACGAACTCGACCCCGTCCAGCTCGGCCAGCCGGTCGGAGGCGTCCGTGCTGCCGTCCCGGTCGGCCTCGACGGCCTTGGCGAACCACTCGCGGGCCTCGTCGACACGCCCGACGGCAAGCAGGGCGTCGGCGTAGGCGTACCGCAGCCGCGCGGTCCACGGCTGTACGGAGCTGGAGGCCAGCTCGGGGCTCTGCAACGTCACGATCGCCGCGTCCAGCTGCCCCATGTCACGCCGGGCACCGGCGGCGACGAGCCGCATCTCCACCTGGCCGGCCTTGTCGAGCTTGTGCACCTCGGGGGCACCGGCCATGTCCAGCGCCTTCTCCGGCCGCCCGAGCCCACGCTCGCAGTCGGCCATCACCGGCCACAGGTCGACGGTGCCGGTCATACGACGGGCCGCCCGGAACTCGGCGAGCGCCTCGGAGTACTTCTGGTTCGCGTACGCGGCGAACCCGGCCGCCTCGCGTACGGCGGCGACACGGGACGCCAGCCGCAGGGCCACCCTGGAGTAGCCGTAGGCACCCTCGGGGTCCTCGTCGATGAGCCGGGCGACCATCACCAGGTTCTTGGCGACGTCCTCCGCGAGCGTCTTGGGCAGGCTCTGCAACTCCTGCCGTACGTCCTTGTCGATCTCCTCGCCGGTGACGTCCTCGGGGATCGGCAGCCGCTTGATCGGCTCACGGTCCCGGTCGCGCTCCCGCTCGTCACGGAACCGGCCGCCGCCACGCCGGTCGTCACGCCGGTCGTCCCGGCGATCGTCCCGTCCTCGGTAACCGCCACCGCGGTTGTCGTCACGCCGGCCGTAGCCGCCGCCACCGCCGCGGTTGTCGTCACGACGGGGACCACGATCGCGGTCGTCGCGACGCCCGTAGCCACCCCGGTCACCGCCACGGTCGTCACGCTGGAACCCCGGACGAGAACCACGGTTGTCATCACGCCGACCGTAGCCACCGCCACCGGCACCGGCACCGGCACCGGCACCGCCACGGTTGTCGTCACGCCGGTCATCACGACGGAAGCCACCACGATCGTCGCGGTCGTCACGCCGGAAAGGAGGACGGTCGTCACGGCGGTCGTCACGGCGGTCGTCACGGCGGTCGTCACGGCGGTCGTCACGGCGGAAAGCGGGACGGTCACCACGGTCGTCACGACGGGGACCACGATCACGGTCGTCGCGACGCCCGTAGCCACCCCGGTCACCGCCACGATCGTCACGCTGGAACCCCGGACGAGAACCACGGTTGTCATCACGCCGACCGTAGCCACCGCCACCGCCACCGGCACCGGCACCGGCACCGGCACCGCCACGGTTGTCGTCACGCCGGTCATCACGACGGCCGTAACCGCCGCCACTACCGCCACGATTGTCATCACGCCGGTCGTCACGCCGGTCGTCACGCCGGCCATAGCCGCCGCCACTACCACCGCGGTTGTCGTCACGACGGCCGTAACCGCCGCCACTACCACCGCGATTGTCATCGCGTCGGCCGTAACCGCCACGATCCCCACGGTCGTTGCGGTCGCCGCGGTATCCGCCACGCTCGCCGCGGTCACCGCTGTCCCGTCGCCGCTGATCGCGCTCCGGCCGGTCGTCGGGAGAGTTGGTGGACATGGTGACTCCTGTCTTCGGTACCGCAAGCATTGTAAAAACAAAAGGACCCCTGGTCCCAGCTGAACGCTGGGACCAGGGGTCCTCCAAAGATTGTTCGGCGGCGTCCTACTCTCCCACAGGGTCCCCCCTGCAGTACCATCGGCGCTGTAAGGCTTAGCTTCCGGGTTCGGAATGTAACCGGGCGTTTCCCTCACGCT
>NZ_JBSHBL010000089.1:0-39946 GCF_053611985.1 Streptomyces sp. NPDC054770 | reverse complement strand
CCCTTGCGGGGCGGGCGCCCTGCCGTACGACCACACAAGGAGCCCCCCACCTTGCAGCAGCCGAAAGTCCTCACCGACCTCGACGTCGCGAACACGACGAAATCGGTGATGAAGAAACTGCCCGAAGTCACCCTGGCCTTCTGGATCATGAAGATCGCCGCGACGACGCTGGGCGAGACCGCCGGAGACCTCTTCTCCCAGACCCTGAAGCTCGGCTACTTCCTCACCACGATCGCGCTGTTCCTGATCTTCGTGGTGACGCTCGTCGTCCAGCTCCGCTCCAGCCGCTACAACCCGTTCTTCTACTGGACGGTGATTCTGTCGACCAGCATGGCCGGCACCACGATGTCCGACTTCATGAACCGCGACGCCAGCGCCAAGTACCTCTCGAACGGGGCCACTTCACTCGGCTGGGGCCCGCAGGGCCTGGGCCTCGGCTACCCGGCGGGCGCGGCGATCCTGCTCTCGATCCTGATGGTCGTCTTCGCGGTCTGGCGGCTGAGCGGGATGACCTTCCAGATCCGTGACATCGTCACCTTCCGCGGTGAGGCCCTGTTCTGGTCGGCGATCCTCGTCTCCAACACGCTCGGCACCTCCATGGGCGACTTCCTCTCCGACAGCTCCGGCCTCGGCTACGCCGGCGGCGCACTGCTGGTGACCGGGCTGCTCGCCGTCCTGGTCGCGCTGATGAAGGTGCCCGTGGTGCCGAACGTCCTGCTGTTCTGGATCGCGTTCGTCCTCACCCGCCCGCTCGGCGCGACCGCGGGCGACTTCCTGACCAAGCCGGTCGCCAAGGGCGGTCTGGACCTCGGTACGGTCGGTTCCTCGGCCGTACTGCTCGCCGTTCTGCTCGGCCTGATGGCCTACGCGCGCGTCCAGGAAGGCAGGACCCGCGCCGAGCGGGAGTAACGGCGACCGTGGCACACCTTGCCGCCGACGGCACGGGCCAGCCGCTGCACTAGCGGCGGCCCGAGGCCAGGCCCACTTCATGCCCGGGTCGCGGCCGGGTAGTGGGCACGCTACTTGGATGCCTGCGAGAAGAGGGGCGCAGCAGTTGCTGCGCCCCTCTTCGGGGTTCCCCTCCGTGATGTCCGACATCCGCCCTTCTGGCGATTGCCTCGACTCCCGAGTGCAACTCCGGCATCTCTCCGGAGGCGACTCGGTGGCGAAGGACGGCGACGGCAGGCGACACCCGCTCAACGGGCGATGCCGAAGTCGGTGAGCCGGCCGGTCAGGCGGCGACGCCGAGTTCGTTGCGGGTCCGGTGGACGAACTCGCGCACGGCGGGCTCGCGGCGCCAGGGGGCCAGGGCCGTGTTGAACTCGCGGACGTAGTCCTTGGCCCGGGTGGACTGGACGCGGGCGAGGATGTCGACGCTGCGGTTGCTTGCGGCGAGGACAGCTGGCCGGTGAGTGGCGGGCCGGACGGGCGGTGGCGCGGATGTCCGGCGGCAACTCAGTGAGGTGCGGGCGGTGTTGTCGTCGCCTCCGGTGAAAGCCTTTGCGTGCGCCGCCGTCCGGATGGTGGGGTGACACGGTGATCGACCATGATGAGGCGGGGGCCGTGCGGCCGTTGACCCTGGCGTGGGTCAGCCGGCATCTGGAAGCCGGCGAACGGATCGTCCGAACCAAGGCGCTGCACGGCGGCATCACCGCCGAGATGCGGCGGCTTACCATCGCCACGGCGGACGGCGGGACCCGTGACCTGGTACTGCGGAGCTTCGTCGACCCGTACTTCGTGGAGCACGCCGAGGGCATGCTGAACCGGGAGGCCGGCGCCCTCGCCCTGCTCACGGGGACCGCGGTGCCGACTCCCGGACCGGTCGCGGTCGATGCGGGCGCGGCGCACTGCGAGTATCCGTCACTCCTGATGACACATCTCGCGGGCCGGACTGCCCTTGCCGACGAGGGACTGGAGGCGCGCGTTCCCCTGCTGGCCAGGCAACTCGTGGCGATCCACGCGCTGCGGCCCGCCGAGCGTCCCCGGGAGTACGAGGCGTGGACGACCGCCGACGCCGTCGTCCCTCCGGACTGCGCAGACGCGGCGGCATGGGCCGCGGCGACCGACGTGATCCGCAGGCCTCCGCCACCCTACGAAGGGCGATTCCTGCACCGGGACTTCCAACCCGGCAACGTGCTGTTCGACGTGCCGCCCCCAGGCCTGACGGGTCCGCGCATCACCGGGGTCGTCGACTGGGTACAGACCTCCTGGGGGCCGGCAGACATCGACGTGGCCCACTGCTCCACCAATCTCGCGATGCTGCACGGCCCGGCGTGGGGTCTGCGGTTCGCCGAGGCGTACGAGGCGGCCGGCGGGGTGCTGGCCGCGACGGCGGACGAGCGGTTGTACTGGCGGCTGCTGGACGCGCTGGCGTTCGCGGGAGCCGTGGAGTGGGTGGCGCGGCCCTGGCAGCAGGCGGGGCGGACGGAGCTGACGACGCGGGCCGTGGAGGGGCGGCTGGATGCCTATGTCACCGCCCTGCCGGACGCGCTGCGCTGAGCCGGCCCGGCCCGGGGCGCGGGTCCGGCGGCACGACAACTCCGGCCGTGCGCGGCAGTGGGGCTGCATCATGGGCGGGCCGGGGTTCCGAGGGCGGCACCAGGGCCTGGAGCGCGGACAGCGCGCCCTCGGTGACCGGGGACGGTGGTGCGGACTCGGGCGGAAGCCCGCGGAAAGCGCTCGGGGGTATCCCGTAGACGGCGCGGAACCGGCGCGAGAAGTGGTAGGCGTCGGGGAAGCCGCACCGCACCGCTATGGCACGGAGCGAGAGGTTGCTCAGCCACAGCAGCGGCTCGGCCCTCGCCAGGCGGAGCCGTTCGAGCGCTGCCACGGGGCCGACGCCGAGCTGCCGTCGGCAGATGCGGCACAGCGTGCTCTCCGAGACCCCGGCCGCCCGCGCCAGCCGCTCGAGGGGGAGCGGCCGGGCCGTGCCGTCCGACCAGTGGGAGCGGACCTCGGCCATCATGGCGACCAGGGCTTCCGGGAGTGTGCCGGCGCCGGTCGTCGGGGCGCTGCCGTGCACGAAGGTGAACAGGAGCAGCCGCAGGGTCTCCTCGGCGTGCCGCTCCCAGTCGGGCGGGCGGGTCGCGCCGAGGGCCAGCAGGTACTGGCAGAGCGCGGCCATCGGGTCACCGCGCCCCGTCAGGTCCCGGACGACCGGCCAGTCGGTGTCGTCGAGGGGCTCCGCGTCCCTCGGTGCGGCGGGCAGTCGGAAGTGTGTGTAGGCGTGCCGGGTGGGCCGCCAGGTGTCCCAGTGGAACGTGTCGCGCATACCGGGGCGTACGAGCAGCAGCGCGCTGGGCGTGAGGGGCACGGTCAGGTCGCCGCAGACCCAGCGGGCGCTGCCGTGCAGCAGCCAGACGAATTCGTACGACCCGGCGTCCCTGGGGCCGAAGACCGACCCGGGCGGGTAGTCGGCGACCGCGGGACCGAGCCGGGCCAGGAGCGTGGGGGTGAGGGGCGGGACGCGTGCCGTCACGGGCTCACCGGTCGCAGCCCCCGGACCGGTCGCGGCGCACCCGGGGCGTACGGATGTGGGTGGTGCCCTTGTAGGCGTACGGGTCCCGGCCCGCGACCAGCACGATGTCCCGGAAGTCGGTCTGGGCCATGGGTACTTCGGGCTCGGGGGACGCCCAGGGGAGGAGGGAGGCGGCGCTCATGTAGTGGTTGACCAGGGCCCGACGGAAGCCCCGCCGACCGGTGTTGGGCAGCGACTTGTGCAGCAGATAGCCGTTGAAGAGCAGCACCGATCCGGCGGCGATCTCGACCGGCAGGGCGTCGGCCTCGGTGTACGGGAAGCCGTAGGACTCGACCGTGCAGTCGTAACGGGCGTCGTCGTGGGGATGGTTGGGGTAGATGACGCCGGGGCGGTGCGAGCCCGGCAGTACCCACAGGCAGCCGTTGTCGACAGTGGCGTCGTCGAGGGCGAGCCAGGCGGCGGTCAGCGAACGGTCCCGGGTGGGGATGAACATCTCGTCCTGGTGCCAGGCCTGCCCCGGCTTGCCCTCCGACTTGACGAACAGCATCGACTGCATCGCCTTGACGTCGGGGCCGATGACTTGGGTGAGCGGTCCGACGATGGCGGGATGGCGCATGGTGTCGAGCATGAGCGCCGACAGCTTGTGCGGATAGTGCACGCACAGGAACCGCCGTACGGTGTCGTCGTCGCTCTCGCCCGGGACCGGCGTCGGCGCCCCTTCGACGGGGCCCCGCTCGCCCCGGCAGATCCGCACGGTCTCCGCCCGTAACTCCGCCACCTCCCGCGGTGACAGGGCGTCCGGCAGCACGGCATATCCGTCCCGGTCGAAGCGGGTCGCGAGGCCGTCGGCGGAGTCCTCGGTGAGGTCGGTCATCGGGTTCCCCTTCGCGCCGGGATGCCGGAGCACCGGAATGCGGTAGTGATCCCGATGCTCCTGAACTTCCCGTCCGCGTGCCATGGCTCGCCGGTGCACCCGGATGGCGAATCCTGTCACCGCACAGGATCGGATCATGTGTCAGAAACAAGGCGGACAAGGGCTGTTCACGTCTCTTGACGCTTTTCGCCGCATCCGAGTAGCGTCATTCGGCACTTGCTAATACGTATTAACTGGGAGTGCTCATGGCCCCTCCCGAACGACGTAGACGCTCCACCCAGCGGGACATCGCCCGGCGCGCCGGCGTCTCCCAGGCCACGGTGTCGCTGGTGATCAGCGGAGGCGCGGCGAGTGCGCAGATCGCGGAACCGACCCGGCAGGCCGTGCTGGCGGCCGCCGAGGAACTGGGCTACGCGGCCAATGTCGCCGCACGCAGCCTGAAAGGCGGCCGGAACCGGCTGCTCGGGCTCTACACCTTCGAGTCGGTGTTCCCGACCGACCAGCGCGACTTCTACTACCCGTTCCTGCTCGGCGTGGAGGAGGAGACGGCACGCCAGGGCTATGACCTGCTGCTGTTCTGCTCCGACGGGAGCGCGTCCGGCACGGCGGGGGCCAAGCGGTCGATCTACGCCGGCGGGACCAACCGGCTGAAGATCGCGGACGGTTGCGTGCTGCTCGGCAGGAACGTCCGCCGCGAGGAGCTGTCGGCGCTGGTCCGGGAGGACTTCCCGTTCGTCTTCGTCGGACGCCGCGAGGTGGACGACGGTGAACTCTCCTACGTGGCCGCCGACTACGTCTCGGCGACCGCGCAACTCGTCACGGAGCTGGTGCGACTCGGCCACCGGCGGATCCTGTACCTGCGGGCCCCGCAGGACAGCGAACCCACCAGGGACCGCGAGGAGGGATACCGGCGCGGGCTGGCCGAGGCCGGCCTCGGCGTGGACGAGGCGCTGATCCGGAGCCTGGCCGATCCGGCGGACCTGACGGTCGAGCGGCTGGCGGGCTGGATCGACGGACTCGGGATCACCGCGCTGCTGGTCGAGCCGACCGAGGACAACCGGCTCACCGAGGCGCTGGCGACCTTGGCCGGCCCGGCACGGGTCCGGTTCCCGGAGGACTGCTCGCTGGCCCTGCTGGGCGATCCGCCGTCCTGGACACCGGAGTTACGCGACTGGACCCGGTTCTCGCTGCCCCGCGCCCGGATGGCGGGTCAGGCCGTACGGGTACTGATCGAGCTGCTCGACCAGCAGACGCCCGAGCCGCGGCAGCTGACGGTGCCCTGCGCCTTCGTACCGGGTGACTCGGTCGGGCCGGTCCCGACGCCCGGCGGAAGGCCCCCGACATGATCCGGATGATCGTGCACCGGCTGCTCATCGGGGTCTTCGTGATGTGGGGAGCCGCCTCGCTGATCTTCCTCATCGTCCGGGCCGCGCCCGGCGATCCCGCGACGGTACTGCTCGGCCCGGACGCCACTCGGAGCCAGATCGACCAGCTGCACGCCACGCTCGGCCTCGACCGGCCGCTCGGCGCGCAGTACCTCGGCTACCTCGGCGACGTGTGCCGGCTCGACTTCGGCCAGTCGCACTGGCTCGGGCGGCCCGCCATGGGCGCGGTCCTCGACCGGCTGCCCGCCACCATCGACCTCACCGTGACGGCCACCGTGATCGCGGTGATCGTGGGACTCACGCTCGGCACGCTGGCCGGCGCACGGCCGGGCGGCCTCCTGGACCGGGTGGTCTCGGCGTGCACGATCGCCCTCCAGTCGTTCCCCACGTTCTGGGTCGGCATCATGCTGGTACTGGTCTTCGCCCTCAGCCTGCGGCTGCTGCCCAGTTCCGGGGTCGGCACGCCCCAGCACCTGGTGCTGCCCGCCGTCACCCTCTCGTTCCCGTTCGTCGCGATCATCGCCCGGCTGACCCGGACCAGCCTCGCGGAGACGATGCGCGAGAGCTACATCCAGACCGCACGCTCCAAGGGACTGACCGAACGCCAGGTGCTGTTCGGCCACGCCCTGCGCAACTCGCTGATCCCGGTGGTGACCGTCGTGGGCGTCCAGGTCGGGGCACTGGTCGGCGGCGCCGTGATCGTGGAGAACGTGTTCGCCTGGCCCGGCCTCGGCTCGCTCGTGGTGGAGGCGGTCGCCAACCGCGACTACACCGTCGTACAGGGCGCCACCCTGCTGATCGCCGGCATCGTCGTCGTACTCAACCTGATGGCCGATCTGCTCATCGCCCAGCTGGATCCGCGGATCCGGACGGGGGCCGTCTGATGGCCGATCTCACCGTCGCCGTCGAGAGGCCGAGGGCGGCTGTGCGGCGGGTCCGACGCCCGCTGCTGTCCCTCGTACCCGCGCTGGTCGTGGGCTGCTATCTGCTGGTGGCCGTCCTCGGGCCCGTGCTGATCCACTACGACCCGGTGCACACGTCCCTGGACGACCGGCTGCTCGCACCCGGCTCCAAGGTCTCCACCGGGGGCACCGCCTGGCTCGGCACCGACGGACTCGGCCGCGACCTGCTCGCCCAGATCGTCTACGGGGCCCGCACGGCGGTGCTCATCGGCGTGTCCACGGTCGCGCTGTCCTGTGCCGTCGGGGTGCTCCTCGGCGCCGTCGCCGGATACTTCCGGGGCGCCGCCGACGCCGTCCTCGCCCGGATCTTCGACGTTCTCCTCGCGTTTCCCGCGATCCTGCTGGCCATCGTCATCGCGGGCGCCTTCGAGCGCAGCGTCCTGCTGGTCGTCGTCGCGCTCTCGGCGACCGGCTGGATCGGTTTCGCCCGCGTCACCCGCGGCATCGTGCTCTCCCTCCGGGAACGGCCCTGGGTCGACGCCGCCCGGGTGCTGGGAGTGCCGGGCCGGACCATCCTCGCCCGGCACGTGCTCCCGTTCACGGCGGGGCCGGTCGTGGCCCTCGCCACGCTCGAATTCGCGCTGGTGGTACTGGCGGAGGCCGGTCTCAGCTTCCTCGGCATCGGGCTGCCCGCGTCGACCGTCTCGTGGGGGCAGACCATCGCCGACGGCAAGGAGTACCTCGAAACGCAATGGTGGATCTCCACCCTGCCGGGCATCGCCCTGTCCCTCCTGATCGTCAACGTGGGCATCCTCGGTGACCAGCTCACCGCCCGCTACGGGCGCGGCCGTTCCGACTGAACCGACCAGGCACAGCGCCTCACCCACCGGCTGACTCCGACCGACCCTCGATCGAGAGGAGCACCATCATGACCAGGACGCGTGAGCACGGGCGGAGTCGGCTGATCCGGCTCGCCACCACCGCCACGGCGGGCGCGGCGCTCCTCGCCGCCTGCACGACCACCAGCGGCGGCGACGGAGGCGGCTCCGCCTCGGGAGACGTGACGGTCGCCGGTACCTACCCGATCGAGAGCCTGGACCCGCACGGAGCCCAAGGCGCCTCCACGGGAACCCAGTTGGCTGCGCAGGAGATCTTCAGCAGACTCGTGAAACCCACCGCGGACGGCACTCTCGAAGGCGACCTCGCCACCTCCTGGAAACCCGACAAGTCCGTCACGGCCTGGACGTTCACGCTGCGCTCCGGCGTCACCTTCTCCGACGGCTCAGCCCTCGACGCCGACGACGTGGTCGCCTCCTTCCAGCGGATGATCAGGCTCAACGGCCCCAACGCGGGCAACTTCCCCGGCGACACCATGACCAAGGTCTCCGCCACCGAGGTGGTCCTGCACAGCCCGGCACCCGACGCGTCCGTCCCCGGCAAGCTCGGCACCTTCTACGTCCTCCCGTCGGGCGTCGGCAAGGACGACACCGCCTTCTTCAACCACCCCGTCGGCTCGGGCCCGTTCACGGTGGACGCGTTCACCCCGAGCGAGTCGCTGGTCCTGGTGCCCAACAAGAAGTACCGGGGCACCGAGCCCACGCTCAGGAAGGTCACCGTACGGAACATCCCCGAGCTCGCGGCCCGCCTGACCGCACTGCGCACCGGCGAGGTGGACGTCGTATGGGG
This sequence comes from Streptomyces sp. NPDC054770, assembly GCF_053611985.1. NCBI lineage: Bacteria > Bacillati > Actinomycetota > Actinomycetes > Kitasatosporales > Streptomycetaceae > Streptomyces > Streptomyces sp. NPDC054770. The sequence continues at coordinate 31,621 of NZ_JBSHBL010000089.1, read as the reverse complement.
CATCCCGGACGACCAACTCGCCTCTCTGAAAGGCCAGCAGGACCTGACGGTGCGGACCGTGCCGAGCAGCGCCGAGTTCACCATGTGGTTCAACTCCTCGATCCCCGCCCTCAAGGACGCGAAGGTGCGCCGGGCGATCTGGCAGGCGGTCGACTTCAGGACCATCATCGGCAAGCTCTACCCCGACACCGGCAAGGCGGCCGACGCACCCGTGACGAGCGTCGTCCTCGGCCACGTGGCCCAGCCGGCCGTCGCCTACGACCCGGCAGCCGCCAAGGCGGCCCTCACCGCGGCCGGCTTCGACTTCTCGAAGAAGCTCCGCCTCCAGTTCGCCAACGACGAGTTCAAACCCTTCATCCAGGCCGTCGTCTCGGACCTGCAGAAGGTCGGCGTGCAGGTGGAGCCACTGGAGAAGGAGCAGGCCGTCTTCACGGAGGACCTGCTCGCGCTCAAGTGGGACATCAACTTCCAGCAGCTCGCCACCCCCAGCTACGACGCGGCCAGCAACCTCGGCCGCCTCTACACCTGTGCGGCCAAGCGCATGGGCTACTGCGACAGGCAACTGGACGGTCTGCTGGCGGCGGCGGGCGCCACCGCCGACAAGCACAAGCGCACCGACCTCTACGGCCGGGCGAGCCGGATCATCTGGCAGGACGCGGTCGGGATGTACCCGATGTCGGTGAGCATCGCCTACGCCTGGAACAGCGACCTGAAGGGCTTCGTCCCCGACGCCAGCGGGCTGCCGGACTTCGCCGGCGTACGGACGGGCGGCTCGTGACCCCCGCCGGAGCCGGAGCCGGAGCCGGAACCGCGCCCGCGGACGGGGCCGGGAAGGCGGTGCCCGCGACCGACGGACCGATCCTGCGGATCGCCGACCTGGTGGTGGAACTGCCGGGCCCGCACGGCACCCGGACCCGCGTGGTGGACGGCGTGTCCTTCGACGTGCCACGGGCCACCACCGTGGGGCTGATCGGCGAGTCGGGCAGCGGGAAGACCATGACCGCCCAGGCGATCCTCGGCCTGCCGCCCGAGGGCGCCGCCCTGGCGGGCCGGCTGCTGTGGCACGGCGAGGACCTGCTCGCCGCCGCCCCGGCACGGCGCCGCGCGGTACGCGGCCGGGAGATCGCGATGATCTTCCAGGACCCGCTCGCCGCCCTCAACCCGACCCAGCGGATCGGCCGTCAGATCGGCGAGGTGCCCCGCCGCGACCGGCTGCCGCGTGCCGAGGTGAAGCGCCGGGTCGTCGAACTCCTCGACCGGGTCGGGGTGCCGGAGCCGGAGCGGCGGATGCGCGCCTACCCGCACGAACTCTCCGGGGGCCTGCGCCAGCGCGCCGTGATCGCGATGGCGCTGGCCGGGAACCCCGCGCTGCTGCTCGCCGACGAGCCCACGACGGCACTCGACGTCACCGTGCAGTCCCGGATCCTGCGGCTGCTGGCCGACATCCAGGCGGCCGACGGCCTGGCGATGCTGCTGGTCAGCCATGACCTGCGGGTCGTGTCGCACGTCGGCGAACGGGTCGTGGTGATGTACGCCGGGCGGGTCTGCGAACGCGGACCCGCCCGTGACGTCCTGCGCCGCCCCGCCCATCCGTACACCGCCGCCCTGGTGCGCAGCGTGCCCGCCGTCCGGACCCGTACAGCACTGGCCCACCCGCTGCCCGGGGCCCCGGCGACACCGGCGAACCGGCCGGCCGGCTGCGCGTTCCACCCGCGCTGCCCACTCGCCCGCGCCCGGTGCCGCACCGAGCCGCCGCAGGTGCGGGAGGTGGCCCCGGGCCGCTGGAGCGCCTGCCACTTCGCCGAGGAGGTGCCGCAGCCGTGAGCACGGGCGAGCGGGCACTCCTCGATGTGCGTGATCTGCGCGTCAGTTACGGAAGACGGCGGGGCGGTCAGGTCGCCGTGGACGGGGTGAGCCTGTCGGTGGCCCCCGAGGAGACACTCGGGCTGGTCGGCGAGTCGGGCTCCGGCAAGACCACCGTCGCCCGGTGCGTGGCCGGACTGCTGCGGCCCGGCGCCGGGACGGTCACCTTCGAGGGACGGCCGCTCGGCCGCGCGGGGCACCGGCCGCCCGAGTCGCAGCGTGCCGTGCAGATGGTGTTCCAGGATCCGCGCTCGTCGCTGAACCCGCGGATGACGGTCGCCTCGGTCATCGCGGAGGTCTGGCGCACCCACCCGGTCACCGCACCCGAGGGCGACCGCACCGAGGCGCTGCACCGGCTCCTCGCCGACATGGGCCTCGACCCCGAGGTGGCGGCGCGGCGGGCGGGGGACCTGTCGGGCGGTCAGTGCCAGCGGGTCAGCATCGCCAGGGCGCTGGCGGTACGGCCCCGGCTGCTGGTCTGCGACGAGGCGGTGTCGGCGCTCGACGTGTCGGTCCAGGCCCAGATCCTGCGGCTGCTGGTCGATCTGCGCGGCCGGCACCGGCTGGCGATGCTGTTCATCTCGCACGACCTGGGGGTGGTGCACCAGATCGCCGACCGGGTGGCGGTGATGCGGCGGGGCGTGATCGTGGAGGAGGGCCGCACCGGCGACGTACTGACCGCGCCGCGCCACACCTACACCAGGGCGCTGCTGGACGCGGCCCTGGACCTGGACGACTCGGTGCCGGGGGACGGCACCGCCGACGGCAGCGCGGTCGTATGAGCGACAGCGGGGCCGAAGAGCGGCGCGCCACCGGGACTCCCGCGCCGACCGGCTGGAACACCTGGGACGTCCGCACGCACACCGGGATGAGCCGGCTGCCGTCCGGACCGCGGGTGCGGTTCGGCGTACTCGGCCCCGAAGGCCCCGTGCTCGACGGGTTCACCTGGCGCGACGGCCTCGAACGGCTCGGCCCGCACACCGTGGACGGCACCTACGCCGAGGTAACGGTACGGGCGGCGGGCCATCGGCTGCGGCTGGAGTTCGCCGGCGGGCCCGGCGACATCCTGCACGTCCGCGCCGAGAGCACGGGCCGGGTCGTGCTGTCCGTGGAGGGTCTGACCGGCATCGACGACCCGCCGGCCGGTCCGGACACCGGCACCTTGCTTGCGGGCGGGCTTCGTTGGACCGTCACCGCCTCTTCGGCGGTCCACAGGGTCGAGGGGCCCGCGGACGCGCTGATCCTGGCATTAGGCAGCCCCGGCACCGCCGAGCTGCGGATCGCGCCGGCCGACGCACCGGGCACGGTGGCCGAGACCGCCGGCGTCCTCGCAGCGCACCGCGCCGCCTCCGACCGGGCCCGGCTGCGGTCCCGCGGCTGGCTCGGTGCTGCCGCCGACGCCCTGACCAGGGCCGTCACCTGGAACACCGTCCACGCCCCGGACATCGGGCGTGTCCTGACCCCCACCTCACGGGACTTCGTCAGCGCCGAACGCAAGGGCTTCTACGGCACCTGGGCCCTGCACGCCTGGGACACGTTCTTCACCGGTCTGGTCGCCTCGGCCGTCGACCGGGACTACGCGCGCGGCATCTTCGAGCAGATCCTGCCGTACGCGGACGCGACCGGCATGATCCCGAACCGGATCTCCGACGACCGGGGCCGTACCGGCGACCGTTCGCAGCCGCCGGTCGGCGCACTGACGGTGTACCAGGCCTATCTGGCGGGCGGTCTGTCGCCCGGGACCCGCGACACGACCCTGCTCGACCGCACCTTCCCGGCACTGCTGGCCTGGCACGACTGGTGGCCCCGGGCCCGCCGGGGGCCGCACGGGCTGCTCGCCTGGGGTTCCGACCCGGTCGCGGGCGACGCCGCGTCGGCGACCCTGGACCGGGCCAGACGGGAGTCGGGCCTGGACGATTCGCCGATGTACGACGAGGCCCGCTACGACCCGGCGACCCACACCATGGACCTCGCCGACGTCGGCCTGAACGCGCTGCACATCGCCGATGCCGAGGCACTCGCGGAGATCGCCGGCATCCTGGGCGAGCGCGCGACCGCCGACCGGCTGCGCGCCGAGGCCGCCACGGCGAAGGCGGTCGCCGACCGGCTGCTGTGGGACGAGGAGCGAAACGGCTACCGCAACCTCACCTCGGCGGGCACACACGACCCGCACGTCTCGCCGACGATGCTGTACGCGCTGCTCGGCGGATTGCCGGACGCCCGGCGGGCGGCGGCCACGGCAGCCGATCTGCTGCGGCCCGAAGTGCTGGGCGGTGTACGGCCGTTGCCCAGCGTGGCCCGCGACGACCCCGGCTTCGCGGCGACGTACTGGCGCGGCCGGATCTGGGCGCCGATGGCGTATCTCGCCGTGCGCGGGCTGCGCCGGTACGGGCTGACCGGGCTGAGCCGTCCGGTGGTGGGGGACCTGCTGCGGCTGTTCCTGGACGAATGGCGCGTGCACGGCCACGTCAGGGAGAACTATCCGGCCGTCGAGGGCGAGAACCTGACGCGCTTCGAGAAGCGTTCGGACGGACTGATGGCCTGGGGCGGCCTGCTGGCGTATCTCGCCTTCGGTGAACTGGCCGACGCACGCCCGGACGGCTGGCGGTTCGCCCACCCGGGCGAGCCGGCCGAGCTGGGCAACCTGCCGCTCGGCGAGGGCCGCCTCGATGTGCGGGCGGACCGGCGCCTCACCGTCGGCCTCGACGGCCGGGTCCTGCTGGACATGGCGCCCGGTGTGGTCGTCCGGGGCTACCGGCGGACCGCCGACCGTGTCTCCGGAACCGCCGAGGGCACCGGCGACGTGCTCGTCACCCCACCGGACGGCGGCCCGCCGGTGCCGGTGGACGTGCGGGGCGGAGCCCGGAGCTTCACCTTCGGTGCGGACGGTGCGGGTGACGTAGCGGAAGGGAGCGATTCATGAGCGCGCCGACATCGGCGGCCACGGACATCCTCGTCGTGGGCGGGGGCCTCGGCGGAGTCGCCGCGGCGCTGGCCGCCCTCGAACGGGGACGGACGGTCCTGCTCACCGAGGAGACCGACTGGATCGGCGGCCAGCTCACCAGCCAGGGCGTACCGCCCGACGAGCACGCCTGGATCGAGCAGTTCGGCGCCACCCGCACCTACCGCGCGCTGCGCGAGGCGATCCGCGAGCACTACCGGACCTGGTATCCGCTCACCGAGGAGGCCAGGCGGCGCCGGTACCTCAACCCGGGCGAGGGACGGGTGAGCGCGCTGTGCCACGAACCGCGGGTGGCTGCCGCCGTGCTGGCGGCCATGGTCGGGCCGTACGTGGCGGCCGGCCGGCTGCGGATCCTGTACCGGCACCGCCCGGTGGCCGCCTCCGTCGACGGCGACCGAGTACGGTCCGTGGCCGTCGAAGGCCCGGACGGCACGCGGGTCGAGGTGTCGGCGCCCTACGTCCTGGACGCGACGGAACTCGGCGACCTGCTGCCGCTGACCGGCACCGAGCACGTGACGGGCTTCGAGTCACGCCGGGACACCGGGGAGCCGAGCGCCCCCGAGGAGGCCCAGCCGGGCAACATGCAGGCGTTCTCCTGGGTGTTCGCCGTCGACCACCGGGCCGGGGAGGACCACACCGTCGACCGCCCGGCCGGTTACGACCGCTGGGCCGCCTACCACCCCCCGCAGTGGCCCAACCGGCTGCTGAGCCTGAGCGCACCCGACCCGAGGACGCTGGAGACCGTGCCGCGCGGGTTCACCCCGAACGCGGACTCGGGACCGGTCGTCGCCGACCAGAGCAAGGACGCGGGGGACAGGGAACTGTGGGAGTTCCGCCGGGTGTTCTCCCGGAAGCTGTACCGGCCGGGGTTCGCCGCGAGCGATGTGACCATCGTCAACTGGCCCATGATCGACTACTTGCCCGGACCGCTGATCGGGGTGGACGACAAGGAGCGGGACCGGCATCTGGCGGGAGCCCGTGAACTGAGTATGAGCATGCTCTACTGGCTCCAGACCGAGGCCCCCCGCCCCGACGGCGGCACCGGCTGGCCCGGCCTGCGGCTGCGCGGCGACGTGCTGGGCACGGCCGACGGGCTGGCCAAGGCGCCGTACGTCCGCGAGTCACGCCGGATCGTCGCCCGGCGCCGGATCGTCGAACAGGACCTGTCCCTCGCCGTACGGGGCGAGCACGGCGCCGTGCGCCACCCGGACTCCGTCGGCATCGGGATGTACCGGATCGACCTCCACCCGTCCACCGGCGGCGACACCTACATCGACGTGGCCGGCAGCCCCTTCCAGATCCCGCTGGGCGCCCTGCTCCCGGTGCGGGTGCGGAACCTGCTGCCGGTGTGCAAGAACATCGGCACCACCCACATCACCAACGGCTGCTACCGGCTGCACCCCGTCGAGTGGAACATCGGCGAGGCGGCCGGCTCACTGGCGGCGTACTGCCTCGACAACCGGCTGGAGGCGGAGCAGGTGTACGAGGACAGTGCCTGGCTGCACCGCTTCCAGGACGAACTCACACGCGCCGGGGTGGAACTGGCCTGGCCCGAGGTCAGGGGGTACTGATGGGCGGTGGTGAAGCGCCCCGAAGGGGCGCGGGGCTGCATCAATTTGCGGCTTCGCCGCGGGGCGCGACCAGCCACGACGGCGCCGCAGCCGAACGACGGCCCATGCCGGCACGTACGGCGGAGCGTCAGGTCGATGGTCGTGCGCTGCTCTCCGGCGTCATCGTCCCCCTGGTCACACCGATGGACCGCCCCGGACAGCCCTCGGCCTCGGCCGCCGACACCCTTCTCACGGCGCTGGCAGCCGCAGGCGCCCGCGGTCTCATGCTCTTCGGCAGCAACGGCGAGGGCCCGCTCCTCCCCACGGCGGCCCTGGGTGACTTCGCCACCGGGGCAGCGGCACGCTGGCGTGAACTGACCCGCGACGGACCGGTGTTGGTCAACATCACGGCACCCGGCACCGCCGAGGCGCTGGCCCGCGCGGAAGCCGTGCTGCCCGCCGCCCCGGACGCGCTGGTGCTCAGCCCGCCGATCTACTTCCACCACCGGCACGACGAGATCGTCGCCCACTACGCCGCCCTGGCAGACCTCGGCGTTCCCGTCGTCGCCTACAACGCCCCCCGCTACAGCAATCCGCTGACCCCCGCCCTGCTCGACGAACTGACGGGCCTCGCACACCTGGTGGGCATCAAGGACAGTTCCGGCGACCCGGCGCTGTTCCGCCACGCCCTCGCGGCCGCCCGGCGGCGCCCCGGCTTCGGGGTCGGCCAGGGCGCGGAGCGCCACGCCCTCGACGCGCTGCGGCTCGGGGCCGACGGCCTGGTGCCCGGGGTGGCCAACCTGGCGCCCGCGGTGGCCGTCGAACTGTTCCGGGCGCACCGCGACGGACGGGACGGGGACGCTCGGCGCGCGCAGCAACTGCTCGACCGGGTACTGGCGTTGCACACCGTACGACCCGGTGTGCCGGCGGTGAAGGCCGTCCTGGCCGAACGAGGGCTGTGCCCGCCGCACGCCGCGGCGCCCTTCACGCCCTGCTCCGACGAGGAACGACAGGCCCTGCTCGACCTGCTCGCCCCGCTCGACGCACATCTCGTACGCGCCTGATCCCAACTCACACCCGCGTCCGATCCGTCCCGCGCCGGTTCCCTCTCCTCCGTACCGCCCGAAAGGGGTGGCCCACCATGTCCGACAGCGCACCGAACCGCACCGCCATGAACCGCAGATCCTTCGCCCTGGGCGTCGTCGGCGCCACGGCGACCGCCGCGTTGGGGCCGGTGGCCCTCGGAGCCGCGGCCGAGGCCGCCGACCGGACGTCCGCATCCGGCCGGCACGGTGCCTTCTTCGAGGAGCACACCCTCTGGAACTCCGCCGAGGGCCCGCTGGTGAGCTACCACGTCCACGCGCTCGCCGTGCTGCCCGACGACACCGTCCTGGCGGTGACCGAGGGCCGCCACGAGGTGTGCGACGCCGGTCCGCGTGATCTGCTGCTGCGCCGCAGCACCGACGGCGGCCGGACCTGGGAGGCGAGCCGCACCCTGGTCGCCTCCGTCGACGGCGAGTCCTGGGGCAACCCGGCGCTGGTCGTGGACCGGGAGACGCGGGAGGTCTTCCTCTTCTACATGCTCTCGCTCCGCCTCCCGCAGAACACCTCCTGCTCGGGCGACTCGGGCGAGCTGTACGTGATCTCCAGCCGGGACAGCGGGCAGACCTGGAGCGGAGTACGCAGCCTGGCGGGCCTGTTCGACGGTTTCCCCTACAACTGGGCGCTGCACGGCCCCGGTCCGGGCTACGGACTCCAGCTGCGCTCCGGCCGGCTGCTGCTCAACTGCCTGCACCGCAGGGTGATCGTCGGCAACACCGTGGCGCAGCGGTACTACGGTGTCGCGCCCCTCTACAGCGACGACCACGGCGCCACCTGGCAGGCGACCGGCGCGGTGCCGGTACAGGTCGCGTACCCGGTCAACGAGGCGCGGATGGTGCAGCGCGCCGACGGCACCGTGCTCGTCAACGGCCGCTTCGCGTCGGGCGGTGAGAACCAGCGCATCGTCTCCGTCAGCTCGGACGACGGCATGACCTGGTCGCAGCCGGCCCTCGACGGCAGTACCGGCTCCTTCAACGCGGTGGACGCCGGCCTGCTGCGCTACACCGGCGGCCCCGGCAGCCACGCACCCGGGCGGGTGCTGTTCAGCCGCCCCGACTCACCGGTCAGATACAACATGACGGTGGGAGTCAGCTACGACGAGGGCTTCTCGTACCGGTACCAGCGGGTCGTCAACGAGAACCGCTCCTACTACTCGGACCTCGCCCGGCTCTCCGACGGCACCATCGTGCTGCTCTACGGCTGCGACGGTGACATGGCGAGCGAGCCGCTCCGGGTCGACGTCTGCTGCTTCTCGCTCGACTGGCTGACCCGCGGGCGTGACAGCCTGCGCCACGGCCCCCACTACCGGGAGTCCGTCATCGCGCTGGCCGAGGCAGACCGGACCGTCACCGGGGGCGCCGTGCAGACCGTCGCCGACCCGCTCGCGCGCCGTGGCGAGCGGCTGGTCCTCACCCCCGAACAGGTCGGCGACATCGCGGAGTTCACCTTTCGGGTGCCGCGCACCGGCGAGTACGAGCTGCTCCTGCGGTACTACCGCTCGGCGGACGGCACCCTGGCCACCGTCACGGTGGACCGCACCCCGCTGCCCGCCTTCGCCATCGACACCACGGCACAGACGGCGGACGGCTTCGACCTGGCCCACCTCGGTGCCACCCGGCTGCGCGCCGGACGGCACACCCTGCGCTGCGCGGTGACGGGACCCGGCAGGGGCGGCGGGACCCGGCTCGGCCTGGACTCGCTCAGCCTGATCGAGGCGCCGGGCTCCGCCGACGTACGCGCGGAGGTGGTCGTGGACAACGACCGGCTGGGCTTCGAGGTCGTCAGCGGCAGCTGGCCGACGGCGACCGCGGACCCCGGCTTCTGGTCGGGCAACTACCGTACGGCGCCCGCCGGTTCCGGCGAGCGGAAGGTGCGCTGGCGGCCGGCCGTGCCCCAGGACGGCGGCTACGAGGTCCAGGTGTCCTGTCCGCCGGCCGCCGGCCGCGCGAGCAACGCGCCGTACACCGTCGTCCAGGCGGACGGCATCACCACGACCGTACGGATCGACCAGCGGGCCGCGGGCACCACCGATCCGCGTGGCGGCAGCTGGCTCTCCCTCGGCGAGTTCCGCCTCCGGGCCGGTCTCGGCACGTCGGTCGAACTCACCAATGACGCCGACGGCGTGGTGGCCGCCGACGCGATCCGGCTGCTGGGCCCGCGGATCTGAATCCGGCCGCCCGTGCCACCCCGGCCGTCAGCGCTCCACGCTCCGGCCGGACCTCCTGTCACGGGGTTTCGGCGGGAAGGATGAACAGGCCGGCGACCTTCTCGTCCGTGTCGAACGAGACCCGGGCCTTCATGTCTCCGGCCTCGTAGCGCAGCGGGATGTCGACCACCGTGTGGTCGCCGATGCGCCGGACGAACGGCTCCTCCTCGCCGTAGCCCTCGAACGCGCCCACCAGGCCGGCGACCGTGGCCAGGCCGCTGCCGCGCACCTCGTCGGTGAACGCCTCCAGGACCTGGGTGTTGAAGGACCGCCGGGCCCGGTCCATGCGTCCGTCGAGGACATCGGTGACGATCTCGCGGGCCCGCCCGGCGGCGTCGGCCATGCGTACGGTCTTGTCCATGGGTTCTCCCGTCCGGGGGTCGATGGGCTTGCCGAACCGCTGGAAGGCGGCCTGGCGGGTGACGCCGAGCAGGTCGCCGATCTCCTGCCAGGTGTGCCCGGCGTCCCGGCACTGCTGCACGCACAGCTTGAGCACCTGCTCGGCCAGGCCGTCCACGTCCCGGGAGCGTCGTACCAGGTCGAGATAGGCGGGCGGGGTCAGCGGACTGGCCAGCGCCCCGGCGAGCGCCGAGGCCTGCCCGGCCAGTTCGGCGCTCAGCGAGGCGAGGCTCGTGGAGGAATCGGCCACGTGTAAAGGATGCGTTTACACGTCTGGCCGTGTCAAGGTTTCCTTTACGGCTGTGAGGAGGCCGTCGGCGAGCCGCTGTGCCCGGGGGGCTTCGTTCGCTTCTGTCGTGGCGCGCAGCACTGCCCTCAGGTGTGCTCCGGGGAACGTGGCGGCGTAGGCCAGCGCGTCGTCGGCCGCGTACGCCGCCGCGAGTGCCGTGCCGAGGGCCTGCGCGTGGGCCTCGGCGAAGGCGCGGGCGTTCGCCTCGGTGCTGAGCCGCGCGTACTCGTGGCCGTAGGCGTCCGCGTCGGCCGTGGAAAATCCGTTGGCCAGGGCGTAGTCACGGGCACCCGCGTGCCCCTCCGCGTAGGCGGAGGCACGGTCGTAGGCGGCGTCGTACAGCCGCGGCAGCAACGGGTCCAGAGCCGACCGCCAGGTGTCCCGGTCGGCCGGTGCGCCCCGGGCCGCCGCGCGGTGCAGGTCCGCCGTCCCGGCCGTGTCCGCCGTTCCGGCGAGCAGCGGCAGCACGGTGTCCGCCTGCCAGACGTGCACGGCCCGCAGCCCGGCGGGCACCCCCGCCGTGCCGAGCGGGCCGAGCAGGCCGTGCAGCCGGGTCGCCCAGGCGTCCGCGGCGGGCGGCGGCAGTTCCCCGTGGACGGCGGTGGCGAGCCGCCACAGCCAGGCGGGCACGCCGGCCACGGGCGGCTCGGCGGCCGGGATCCGCAGCGCGGCGAGGAAGGCCGGGGGGGCGGCCGTGGTCGTGGCCATGTGTGCTCTCCGTCCGGCCGGGTCAGGCGTGCAGGCTCGTGCCGTCGATCGCCACGCGCCGGCCCTGCCTGGTGTGCGGGAAGTAGTCCCACACCGCGTGGTGCTGCACGCTGCGGTTGTCCCAGAACACCAGCGTGCGCTCCTGCCACCGGACCCGGCAGTGCAGCAGCGGGGTACGGGCGATGTGCGCGTAGAGCGTCCCCAGCAGGGCGTCGCTCTCGGCGCGCGACAGTTGGGTGATGTGCGAGGTGTAGGGGGCGTTGACGAACAGCAGCTTGCGGCCGTTCTCCGGATGGCGGACCACGACCGGCTGTTCGGTGCGCGGCACGTCGTACTCGGGCGGCGGGGTCAGACCGGCGTCCGTCCAGGGCTTCGCGCCGTCGTGGAGGGCGGTCAGACCGTCCAGGAAGCCGCGCAGGGCGGGGGAGAGCAGGTCGTAGGCGAGGTGCATGTTGGCGAACAGGGTGTCGCCGCCGCTGCCGCCCTCGGGGATCGTGGTGATGTACAGCATCGAGCCGAGGGAGGGCTCGGCGTCGGCGGTGCCGTCGGAGTGCCAGCCGTTGCCGGCGACGGCCTTGGAGTCCTTGTCCGCCTTGATCTCCAGGATGTGCGGGTCGGACCCCTCGGCGGCGAGGGCGACCGGGTGCAGTTCGCCGAAGACGCCCGCGAACCGCTTGTGCTGGTCCGGGGTCAGGTCCTGGTCGCGGAAGACGAGGACGTGGTGGGTGTGGAAGGCGTGCTTGAGCTCCTTCTCCTGCTGCGGCGTCAGCTCGCGTGAGAGGTCGAGGCCGGTGACCTCGGCGCCGAGCACCGGGGTGATCGGGGCGACGGAGAGGGTGTCGTAGGGCTCGGCGGGACGGGTGGTGAGCTCTGCTACGGCGCGCAGCGCGTAGTCCTCCATGAGGGACCTCCTTGAGACGGACGGACGGGGCGGATGAAGAGGACGGACGGGAGCCGGGTCAGAGCCCTCGGTCGAGGAGTTCGGCGACCACCAGCCGGCCGAAGGCGAGGTTGCCGTGGATCGTGTCGTCGGCCTGGCAGAAGACCGCCCGCTGGTGCCCCGTACCGTCGGTGACGCGGGGCCGCAGGTCGACCAACTCGACGCCGCGCGCCGCGAGTTCGGCGCCGATGACGTCCTGGGCGGCGAAGAAGACGCCCGGGTCGGACATGCCCGGGACGCGCTGCGGAGGCAGGAGCGCCAGCACCCGCACGCCGAGGGCGGCCGCACGGTCGTAGAAGGCGAGCGCGCCGCGGACGCTCGCCCGGACCAGATCGCCGAACAGGCCGCTGCGCAGGAACCCTTCGGACACGGTGCCGTCCCGGTCACGGTGGATGTCCCAGTTCTGCCGGGTGGCGACCGTGTGGGCGCTCAACCCGAACGTGCACACGAGCGGCACCCCGAGCCCCGCGAACCCGGGCACGCCGAGCGCGTCCAGGAACTCCCGGACCAGCCGCTGCGCCTCCGCGTCCCGGAACAACAGGTCACCGTCACCGGAGTCGAGGAACGGCCCGAGGAAGTCCCGTCCCGAGCCGACCGGGCCGCCCACGAAGGGCAGTTCCGCCTGCTGCGCGGCCCGTCCGACACAGCCGGCGTGGGAGTCACCGAGCAGGAGGAACCGGGCGGGAACGGGGGGCGTAGTAGTCGAGTACGGCGTCGTCACACCAGTGGTCCTCTCCGCCGGTGACACCGGCGACGGGGGTGGAGGAATGCGCGGTGGCCTGCGTGGGCGGCGCCGGATCGGCCCCGGGCCGGACGGCCCGGAAGAAGTGCCGCATCACGAAGGCCACTCCGTCGGGGGTGACCGTGCGCAGGTTCGGCCCGTAGAACGCCGCCCGGTACGGGAAACCCGTGACGATCTCGTACGACGGGAAGTAGTCGACGTCGTCGGAGGTGTCCGCGAGCTGGCCGGCCGCGGCGCGCAGCACCGACTTGGAGTGGGTGGTGGCGACCAGCGCGTGGCGGCCGGTGGCGGTCGCCGTCAGCGGGACCGGGGACACCGTGAGCACCGTGCGCAGCCGGGAGTTGACGCCGCGCGCCATCGCGAGGACGTCCGTGAGATCGCGGATCACCCGGTCCACCGTGTGGTTGTGCAGGACGTGCCGGCCGGGGTCGAACGTGCCGCGCACGGTACCGGGGCACACCGGCAGGACGGTACCGGTGCGGACGTCGTGCCAGGCCTCGGTCAGGCCCAGGGTGAACACCAGGACGTCGGCCCTGGCGAGCGCGGTGCGGATCGCCTCCAGGGTGACCGCGCGGGCGCGCAGCACGTCGTCCGGCGAGGGGTGGCCCTCCGGTTCCACGGCGGTCCGGTAGGGGTCGTGGCAGACGCCGTCCTCCTCCCACACCTCCTCCGGCGGTTTCTCCTCCTCCAGCGCCCAGGCGACCCACTGGCGCAGCGCGGCGGCCGTGTAGATGTTCCCGGTCCGGAAGGAGAAGCGGCGGTATCCGCGGGCCGCCTGCTCGGCGGCCGTCAGGCCCGGGGGCGGGAGTTCGGCGTCGTACCAGTGCATGCCCTCGGCCAGGAGGGCCCGGCCGATGTGCGCGGCGAAGCAGGAGCCGGCGGTGACGACGGGATCGTCCTGGCCGATCGCGAACTTCGGCGTCCACAGGCCGTCGATGTCCGCGGGGTCGCGCTCGGCGACCGCGGTGCGCCAGAACGACCGCGCGGGCAGGCGGGTGTACGGATGCTGCACGGGTGGTCTCCTCAGATCCGTCCGGCGGGCTGCGGCCGGGCGTCGGACGGCGACCCGGTCTCGGCGAGGGCGGCGGCGATCTCCCCGACATGGGGTTCGGCGACGATCTGGTAGTGGTCGGCGTCGACGTGGTGCAGCCGGTACGGCGACGGCAGGTGGGCGTCCCACGCTCCGGGGGCGGTCGGTTCGGGCGCGAGCGCGGCCTCGGCCACGGGGCGTGTCGCCAGCCATACGGCGGCGGGCGTCCGGTGCAGCCGCGGCAGCAGGTGCCCGGCCATGGCCGCCAGGTTGGCACGGCAGCAGCGCGCCAGCCGCTCGGCGTAGACGCGGCCGGACTCCGTGAGGGGGGCTGCGGGGTCCGGGCCGGGGAGGGGTCCGACGGTGCCGTGCACCGGTTCCGTCGGCCGCCCCGCGCCGTTTCCGCCCAACTCGCGGGCGAAGGCGGCCTGTATCCGCTCCTCGTCGTAGCCGGCGAGCCGGTGCCCGGCCCCGGGCGGCGGCGGGTCGAGCAGATGCAGGGCGGTCACCGGCCGGTCCTCGCCCTCGGCGAGCGCGGCCATGGACAGGGCGGTCCAGGCCCCGAACGACCAGCCGGCCAGCCGCAGTCGGCGCCCGGGCTCCGGGAACTCCCGCCGTACGGCGGCCAGGTAGTGCCCGGCGCGCTCGTCTATGGGGCGGTCCGGCAGCCCGGGGTCGCGCAGCCCGGGGTCGGCGATCAGGCAGACGGTGAGGTCGTCGGAGAGGGCCGACACCAGCGGTCGGTAGGCCTGGATGTCCCCGCCCACCGGATGCACCAGGCACAGCACGTCCGGCCCCGGGCCGCGCTGCCACACCTCGACGTCCACCGTGCCGGGCGGGCGGACACCGTCGCCGAGGTGGCCGAGGAGCTCCGCGAGGCTCACCCGGTGGCTGAGCCGGGACAGTTCGATGTCGGTGCCGTACCGGCGTTTGATCTCGTCGAGGAGCTCCAGCAGGGTCAGGGAGTCGGCGCCCAGGTCGTACAGGGCGGCCTGTGGGTCGACGGTGTCCACGCCGAGGAGGGCGAGGAGGATGTCGGTGACCTCCGCACCGAGATCACCTTCCGGCACGGGAGCGGGCGGTGCGGGTGCAGGTGCGGGGGCGGGTTCGGGGGCCGGGGTAGCGGGTTCGGGTCCGGCGGGTTCGGCGGCGACCGGTTCGGACGCGTAGAAGGCCCGTGCGGCCGTCAGGTCCGTGGTGCTCACCATGAGATACGGCAGTTGGAGGTGGAGGGCCCGCTCGAAGACGGCCGTACCCTCCTCGGGGGTGAGCGCCACGGTCAGGTGCTCGCGGTGCCGGGCGTCCGCCCGGGCGGCGTGCCGCTGGGCCATGCCGACGTCCCGCCACGCGTCCCAGCCGACACTCGTGCGTACGGTGGCGTCGCCGCCGGACGGGGTGTGGTGGGCGTAGGCGTCGAGGCAGGCGTTGGCGGCCGCGTAGTCGAACTGGCCGACCCCGCCGAACCGGGCCGCCATCGAGGAGCAGTACAGGACGTAGTCGGGGGCGTGTTCGGCGACGAGCAACTCGGCGAGCAGGGCGCCGCGCAGCTTGGCCGCCGTGACGGCGCGGGCCGCGGCCGGTTCGCGCCGGGCCAGCAGACCGCCCGCGGCGGTGCCGGCGGCGTGCACGATGCCGGCCAGGCCGTCGAGCAGCGGGGCCAGCCGGTCCGCGACGGCCGCGGGTTCCTCGGCCGCAAGGTCGGCCGTGACCAGGGTGACGCGCTCGCCGAACTCCCGCAGCGGGGCGGGCACTTCGGTGCCGCGGGCCACCAGGACGACCTGGTTCCCGGGGTGCAGGAGGAGGCTCGCGGCCAGGGTGGTGCCGAGGCCGCCCGTACCGCCGAGGACCAGATGGGTGCCCGGCGCGGCGGTCGGGCGGGGTGCCTCGCCCACCGGCACCGGCACGGTGGTGCGACGCCACCAGAAGCCGTCCCGCAGGGCCGTCGCCCGGTCGGTGACGGTGAGGGTCTCGTCGAGGAGCAGGTCGGGCAGGCGGGCGGCCCAGCCGGCCGGGTGCGGGCCGGGCAGGTCGGTCCAGCGCAGGGTGACGCCCAGTTCCTGCCGGGGGACTTCGAGGGCCGCGGCGAGCAGACCGGCTTCGGGGGTGTGCACGCTCCCGGTGACCGGCTGCGCCCGCTGGGACAGCAGCCAGGCCCGGGGCCGGTCCGGCTCCGGGAGGCCGGCGAGGGCCAGGGCGAGGGCGGCGACCGTGTCGAGGCAGGCCCACTCGGCCGTCTCCAGCGCGGCGGTGGCCGGGTCGCCGTCGAGGGCGAGCGGAAGCGCGTGCAGCCAGTCGACAGCCGGTGCGTCCGGCCGATCCGGTCCACTTGGTCCGTGCGGTCCGTCCGGTCCGTCCGGTGCGTCCGTGCCGGTCAGGCGGCCGAGCAGGGCGGTGAGCTGCCCGGCGTCGGCGACATCGGCCTCGTAGCGGTCGTCGCCGAGCCGGGTCAGGCCCTGTCCGGCGCGCACGGTCACCACCCGGGCGTAGTGGCGTTCCAGGAACCGCCAGCTCTCGCCGTCCTGCCCGGGGCCGATCACCACCACGGCGGTACGACGGGACATCACGGCGCCGGTGCGGGCGCGCCGTGACCGCGTCCACAGGGGCTGGTGCAGCCACTGCGCTGCCGGCAGCCGGGAGACCCCGGACAGCTCCCCGGCGGCGCGCGGAAAGTCGTACTCGGCGGTGTCGAAGGCGGGCGGCGGGAAGTCCCAGGGCGCCGGTGCCGGGCCCGTCGGCCATACGACACTGCGGCCGGCCGCCCAGGCCTCGGCGAGGGCGTGCGGGTCGCGGTCGCGGTCCTCGACCGCCGGCGCGTCCCGGGGCGGCGGCGCGGTGACCTCCGGCAGCGCCCGCAGCCAGACGACTGCCGAGGCGGCGTCGGGGCAGACGGCGGCCGCGCGGTGGGCGAGGGCGGGCCGCCCGGCCTGGAGGTGGCGCAGCACCTGCGGGTAGGCGTCGGGACGGGCCGCGAGATAGTCGGCGATACGGCGCCCGTCCGCGCGCACCGCGGCCTCCGAGGCGCCGGACAGCACCAGGCACGGCAGCACCTCCGCCGGGGTCGGTACCGGTGCCGGGTCCGGCTGCTCCAGCAGCACATGGGCGTTGGTGCCGCCGATGCCGAAGCTGCTCACCCCGGCCACCCTTTTCCGGCCTGCCGGCCAGGGCTCGGCGGCGACCGGGATCCGGAACGGGCCGTCGGCGATCTCCGGGTTGAGCCGGTCGAAGTCGGCCGTCGGCGGGACGACCCCGTGGTGCACGGCGAGCACCGCCCGCACCAGGCCGACGACGCCCGCAGCCGCGCCCAGGTGCCCGATCTGGCTCTTCACGGACGACAGCGCCACCCGCGCGTCCTCCGCCAGCCCGTACGCCTGCCGCAACGCGGCCGCCTCGACCGGATCCCCGAGCCGGGTACCGGTGCCGTGCGCCTCGACATACCCGACGTCGCCGCCGGCACCGGCACCGCCGGCGCGACCGCTGCGGTCCAGCGCGGCGCGGATCGCGGCCCGCTGCCCGGGCAGCGACGGGGCGCTGTAACCGAGCTTGCCGGAGCCGTCGTTGTTGAGCCCCGAGCCGGTGACGACCGCGTACACGGTGTCGCCGTCCCGGCGGGCCGCGGCCAGCGGTTTGAGGACTACCACGCCGCTGCCGCTCGCCCCCACGGTGCCCTCGGCGTCCGCGCTGAAGGGCCGGCAGTGTCCGTCGGGGGAGAAGATGTGCTGCGGCCGGTAGGTGTAGCCGTCGGTCAGCTCGGTGTCGACGAGGACCCCGCCGACGAGCATCACGTCGGCGTCGCCCTGCCGCAGCATCCCGGCGGCGACATGCACCCCGGCGAGCGAACTGGAGCAGGCGGACTGGAGCGTGAACGCCGGTCCGGTGAGGCCCAGATGGTAGGCGGCCTTGGTGGCGAGGAAGTCCTTCTCGTGGTGCAGGGCGAGCCGGAAGGAGTCGGGCAGCAGGCCCTGGTCGCCGTCCCGGAGCATCCGCTGGAAGTAGGTGTTCTCGCCGCAGGAGGCGACCAGACCGACCCGCAGCCCGGCCGGGTCGCCGATGCCGGCGTGGGCGAGGGCTTCGGCGCAGTTCATCAGCAGGTGGCGCTGCTGGGGATCCATCAGCCGGGCCTCGTGCGGGCTGATCGTGAACCGGCCCGGGTCGAACGCGAGCAGTCCCGCCATCTGACTGCGGGCGCCGACCCGGCCGTCGGCCGCGGCGAAGTGCTCGATGCCGCGCCGCCCGGAGACGACCAGGTCCCAGAACGCGGCCAGGTCGGGCGCGCCCGGCAGCCGTACGGCCATACCGACGACGGCGACGGGCTCGTCCGCCACCGCCCGCCGGGCGCCGTCGGACGCTTCCGGCCGCCGGGCCGGGGTGTCGCGGGCGGTGCCGTCGTCGGTCAGCCGCCGGGCCAGGGCACGCAGGGTGACGTGCTCGAACAAGTCCGGTACGGAGAAGGGGAGATCGCCCTCGCCCGCGCATCTGAGCTGGAAGCGCATCAGGTCCAGGCTGGTGGCCCCGGCGTCGAGGAACCGGTCGTCCACGGCGACGGTCCGCCCGGTCGCGGTCCGGAACAGCCCGGCCAGCCGCCGCTCCAGCGCTGACGGCCCGGCATCCGCGTTGCCGCCCGGCAGAGGTTCGCGCCCCGGCCCGGGTTCGTGACGCGACCGAAGTTCGCGTCCGGGCGCGGTGAGCGCCGCCCGGCGGTCCAGCTTGCCGCTGGGCGTGCGCGGCAGCTCCGTCACCCGGCGGAAGACGGCGACCCGGACATAGGCGGGCAGCAGCGCCGCCAGCCGCCGGGTGAGCTCCGCCGGGTCGGGATCCTCGCCCCGGCACTGGAGGACGGCGACCAGCCGGCCGTCCCGCACGCCCGCGACCGCGTTGACCACCCCGGCCCCGGGCAACCCCAGCAACGCGGCCTCGACCTGGCCCAGTTCGAGGCGGTGCCCGCCCAGTTTGACCTGGCCGTCGTCGCGCCCCGCGTAGTGCAGCAGACCGTGCTCGTCGAAGCGGGCGCGGTCCCCGCTGCGGTAGAGGGTGCCCAGCTCGGGATCGTCGAGGAACCGGTCGCGCTGTGCGGCGGGGTCGCCGAGATAGCAGCGGTTCGCCATGGGGCCGCCGATGAGCAGGTCGCCCGTCACACCCGGCGGAACGGGCAGACCGCCCTCGTCGACCACCCGCAGCACGGCCCCCGCCACCGGGCGCCCGATGGCCGGACGCGCCGGCCAGGCGGCCGGGTCTCCTTCGAGGCACAGGGCGCTGACGACATGGGTCTCGGTCGGGCCGTAGTGGTTGAACAGGCGGGCCCCGGCCGGCAGCCCCGCGAACCAGCGCCGGATCGCGTCCGTGCACACCAACTGCTCGCCCGCGGTGACGACCTCACGCAGCCGGGACGGGAACGCCCCCGAGCGCACACCGTGTTCGGCGAGCAGCTGCAAAGCCACGTACGGCAGGAAGATCCGCTCCGCGCCGCCGTCCTCCAACTCCCGGAGCAGCGTGGGCATGTCCTGCCGCCATGCCGGTCTCACCAGGCGCAGTTGGCCGCCGGAGCACAGCGTGGTGAGGATCTCCTGGAAGGAGACGTCGAAGGAGAGCATGGAGAACTGCTGGGTGACGGCGGGTCGTTCGAGTCCCCCCGTGGTCCGCTGCCAGGTGAGCAGGGAGCACAGGGTCCGGTCGGGGACCTGGACACCCTTGGGTGTGCCGGTGGAGCCCGAGGTGAACAGGGTGTAGAGCGGCCGGAGTCCGCGGTGCCGGTACGGCACGGGCGGCGCGGTGGGGGCGTGGGTGAGGGTCACGACGTGCCGCGGCAGGTCCGGCGGGGCGATCTCGGCCAGGACGTCGAGGTCCCGGGCGCCGGTCAGCACGCACAGCGGGTCCGCGTGGTCGAGGACATGCCGCAGCAGCGCCGTCGGATAGGCCGGGTCGAGGGGGACGACGGTCAGGTTGCGGCGGGCCGCCGCGAGGAGGGCGACGACGTGCTCGACGGACGGCTGGAGGTACAGGGCCACGGACGCCGGAGCGGCCGGATCCTCGGGCACGCTCAGGAGCGACGCCAACTCGTTGGCCTGGGCGTCGAGTTCGGCGTAGGTGAGCGTGGTCCCGCCCAGCGTGACGGCGGGCGCGTCCGGGGTACGGGCCACCTGGCGGGCGAACCCCTCGGCGACCGTGGCGAAGTCCGCTGCCACGCGAGTGCCGTGGGCGGTCGCCGACGTGCGGTCGGGGGCCACGAGTTCGCGCAGGGTGCGGTCACCGGCGCCGGCCAGCTCGTCCAGCGCGCGCCGGAACAACCGGGCCGCCGCTCGCGCGCGTTCGGCGCCGAAGTCGTCGCGGTACTCCCAGAGACAGCCGAACCCCGACTCGTCCTCCACCACCGACAGCGTCAGCGCGCACTTGGCGCCCGCGGGCTCCGGCCACAGCGGTTCCACCGCACAGCCCGCCAGCCGCAGCGCGGAGAACTCCGTGTTCTCCAGGACGAACAGGTAGTCGAACAGGGGTGAGCGGTCACGGAACGCCGGATCGCCGAGCACATCGGCGAGGAGGACCTCCTGCCCCTCCAGAACCCCGTGCACACGGTCGGCGTGCGCGGTGAGGTGGGCGCCCAGGGAGTCGTCGGGCCTTATGGCGAGGTCGAGAAGGACGGTGTTGGCGAACATGCCGACGCTCTCGGCGAACTCGGGCCGCGGCCGGTTCGCCACCGGAGCGGCGACCAGGGGCCGGGCCTGCCCGGTCACGCCGTACAGGCACGCGGCGAACGCCGACACCAGCAACTGGAACCTGGTCAGGCCGAGTTCCGCGGCACGCCGGTCCAGTGCGCTGCGGCGGACCAGGTCGAGGGAGGTGCGCAGCAGCCCCGCCGTCGGCCGGGCCGACGACGCGGGCTCGGGGGCGGGCAGGGCGGGCGACGGTTCCGGCGCGCCGGCGTAGTGCTCGCGCAGTCGGCCGCGAAGGTGTTCGTACCCGGCGGTCGCCCGCCAGTCCCGCTGCCAGCGGGCGAGATCGAGCGGACTGGCGGCAGGAGCCGGCGACTTGACGTCGCCCGTGTAGGCGTCGGTCAGGTCGCGGAAGAGGAGGTTGAGGGACCAGCCGTCCACGGCCGCGTGGTGCAGATGCAGGAGCAGCAGCCCGCCCCCGGCCCGCTCGGCCCAGGCGGCCCGCAGCATGTGGGGCTCGGTGAGGTCGAAGCGGTGGGCGAAGAAGTGGTCGGCGGTCTCCTGCCAGGACTCGCCCGGACGGACGTCGAGCGGCTGCCAGGGGTCGTACGGCGCCTCGGTCCGCTGGCGCAGGCCGTCCGGGGCGGGGACCAGCCGGGTGCGCAGGGCAGGGTGCCGTTCCACCAGGGTGCGCAGCGCCCGGCGCAGTGCCCGCGGGTCGACGGTGCCCTGGACCCGGAAGACGAGCGGCACGTCGTAGGAGCGGTCGTCGGGGTCGCGCCGGTGCAGAAGCCAGAGGCGTTCCTGTTCGCTGGTGGCGGGCGCGGTCGTGGTGTCCGGGGCGGGTGGCACCGGCGGCCGGGAGCCGGCCGGAGCGGTGCGGACGGCGTCCGCCAGAGCCGCGAAGTCGGCCCGCAGCACGAGGCCTTGGGGAATGTCGACGCCGTACCGCGCCAGGATCTCGAAGCGGAACCGCAACGCCTTCAGGGAGTCGCCGCCGCTCGGGATCCAGCGGTCGTCCGGACGCAGACCACCGACGGCGAGGATCTCCTCGGCGATCTCCAGGACGGGCCGCTGCTCGGCACTGACCGGCACCGCGTCCGCACGTCTCCCGCGCCACGGCTCGCCGGCGTCGCGCAGCAGCGCCGCCTGGTCGACCTTGCCGTTGGCGGTCAGCGGGAGTTCCGTGACGAGGTGGGTGTGGTGGGGACGCATGTACGGCGGCAGGGCGGCGGTGAGGTGACGTTCGTAGCCGGCGAAGGAGAGGTCGTCGCCGAGGACGAGGAAGGCCAGCAGTTCGTGGCGGTCGGCCGTGTCACGCCGGGTGCAGACATAGGCGTGCCGGACGGCGGGCAGTGCCAGGATCCGCTGCTCCACCTCGCCGGGTTCGATGCGGAAGCCGCGCACCTTGACCTGCCGGTCGGCGCGTCCGACGTAGAGCACGCGCCCGTCGGCGTCCCGGCGTACCAGGTCACCGGTCCGGTACCAGCGGTGCGGGAGGCCGTTCTCGTCGGCCAGCCGGACGAAACAACGCTCGGTCAGTTCCGGCAGATTGCGGTAGCCGCGCGCCAGCGCCTCCCCGCTGAGCAGGAGTTCGGCCACCTCGCCGTCCTCCGCGGTCCGTCCGTCCGCGGTGCGCAGCAGCAGCCCGGTCCCCGGCAGCGCGGTACCGATCGGCACCGAGTCGCCCTCGAAGTCCCGGGGGATCGGGTGGCACAGGGCGAACGTCGTGGCCTCGGTCGGCCCGTACACGTTGTAAAGGACGGTGGCCGCGGCCGGGTTGGCGTCGTACCAGGTGCGTATCGTGCGCGGGTCGAGCCGTTCGCCGCCGACCAGGACGTGGTCGGCGGCGGCGAAGCAGCCGGGAACCCTGTCCACCACCGTGTTGAAGAGCGCCACCGTGATGAACACAGTGTCGACGCGGCGTTCGCGCAGCACGGCGGCGAACCGGTGCGGGCTGTGCACCTCGGAGTCGTCGACGACGACGCAGACACCGCCGGTGAGCAGCGGAGCCCAGACCTCGAAACTGAGCGCGTCGAAGGCCGGGTTGGACAGGCAGGCGAAACGGGCGCCGGGCCGCGGGTCGAGCCAGCCGGGCCGGGCCAGCCGCAGCACGCCCGCGTCGGTGACCTCGACGCCCTTGGGACGGCCGGTGCTGCCGGAGGTGTAGAAGACGAAGGCGGTGGCGCCGTCCCCGGCGGGCGCGGGCGCGGGTGCGGGTGGCGCGGCGGCGATGGGCGGCGCGCCGGCGACGAGGGGTGCGGCGGCGACGGGCGGCGCGGTCGGGCCGAGGAGCAGGTCCGCGTCGATCCCGTGGGCGTGCTCGGTCGTACCGTCGTGCACGACCGCGACGGCGCCTGAGTCGTCGAGGATGTGCCGCTGCCGGTCCGGCGGGCTGAGCCGGTCGAGCGGGACGACGGTGGCCCCCGCCCGGCGGATGCCGAGCATGACGCACACCAGCTGCCAGGAACGCGGCAGGCAGACCGCCACGGACTGCCCGGCGCCCACGCCCCGTTCGCGCAGCCGCTCGGCCACCAGGCCGCTGAGCAGGTCCAGTTCGGCGTAGCCGAGCCGTCGGGGACCGTCCTCGACGGCGACGGCGCCGGGCGTGCGACGAGCCTGGGAGAGTACGGCCCCGGCCAGGCCGGCCCCGGTGAGCGGGGCCTCGGCCGGTCCGGAAGGTGCGGTGCGGTCGGTCATCGCGCTTCTCCCGCCGGTACGGCGACGGAGCCCGCCGGGTGTCTCGACTGCCCCTCGTGATGAGCGAGTTCGGCGGCGAGCAGCGCGCCGACCCGGGCCGTCTCGGCGCCCTCCAGGATCTCCCAGTGGTCGCATGCCATCGTCTCGACGCGGAACTCGCCCTGCGCGCGCCGCCGCCAGAAGGCGCGGACCTCGGCGTGGAAGGAGGTGTCGGCGCCGCCCGGCACAGCCTCGGCGAGGACCAGCCGGGCCGGAGAGGCGGCCGGGACATGGTCGCGGGCGGTGAGCCGGTTGTGGTTGTAGATCCGGAAGTACCGGTCCACCTGGGCGTCGTCGATGCCGGGGTACATCCCGTTGAACCGCACGAGTTTGTCGCGGAACTCGGCCGCGTCGACGGCGGTGATCGCCGCGCGGGCCGCCGCGTCGTCGGTCGCCTGGGTGTCGAGGAGGACCACGCTCACGTCGCTCCGTCCGGCGGCGCCGAGCAGTCGTCCCATCTCGTGGGCCACGAGTCCGCCGTAGGAGAGCCCGGTCAGGACGAGCGGACCCTCGTCGAGCGGTTCGAGGAGGCGCAGATACTCCTCCGCCATGGCCGTCACGGTGGGCAGCACGTCCTCCCCGGGGTTCACGCCGGGGGACTGGATGCCGTACAGGCCGGTGTGTCCGGGCAGGTGGGCGGCGAGCGGCAGGTAGCAGAAGGCGGTGCCGCCGGCCGGGTGGACGCAGACCACCCGGGGGCCGGTGCCCCGGCGGAACTCGATCAGGCTGCCCGGGGCGCGGTCCGCGCCGTCCTCGCGCAGCAGCGCGGCCAGCGCCTCGATCGTCGGCCGCACCATCACCTCGGCGACCGGCAGCCGGCGGCCGAACGCCTCGGTGACCTCGTGGGCCATCTTGATGGCCGACAGGGACGTGCCGCCGACGTCGAAGAAGTTGTCGCCGACGCCGATCGCGGGGTGCAGCAGAACGCGCTGCCAGATGCGGTACAGGGCGTGCTCGACGTGGTCGCGCGGGCTGGCGGTGTTGACCTGGTCCGACGTCTGCTCGTGGACCAGCCGGAGCAGGGCGGCGCGGTCGAGTTTGCCGCTGCGGCCCAGCGGCAGGGTCTCCAGGTCGAGGACGACGGCGGGGACCATGTAGTCCGGCAGGCTGCGGGCGAGTGCCGTGCGCCAGTCGGCGCTGGTGCGCGCCGCGGCACCGCCCCGGCCGACGGCGGCCACCAGCCGGGGCCGGCCCGCCGGGTCCTGGTCGGCGAGGACGACGGCCTCGCGGACCCCGGGCAGTCGCGTCAACGCCGCCGCTATCTCGCCCGGTTCGATACGGAAGCCGCGCAGCTTGACCTGGTCGTCGGCGCGCCCCGCGTAGTGCAGCAGGCCGTCGTCGCCCCAGCGGGCGAGGTCGCCGGTGCGGTAGACGCGGTCGCCGGGCACGAACGGGTCCGGCAGGAAGCGTTCCTCGGTGAGGTCGGGGCGGTTGAGATACCCGCGGGCGAGGGCGGCCCCGCCGAGGTGGACCTCCCCGACGACGCCGGGCGGGACCGGCTGCATCCGGGCGTCCAGGACGTAGCAGCGGGTGCCGGGCAGCGGGCGGCCGATGGGGCAGGGGCGGTCCAGCGGGCGGGGATCGTAGTGGGCGGTGCTGTAGAGGGTCGCCTCGGTGGGGCCGTAGCCGAAGCAGACCCGCAGGCCGGGCAGTCGCTCCGTCATGCGGTGCAGCGCCGCCTCGGTGAGCGACTCGACCCCGGTCAGCAGCTTGCGCAGGCGCAGGCCGCGCAGCCGTCCGTCCGGGTCCTCGTCGACCCACTTGACGTAGGCGGGCGGCAGGAACGCCTGCACGATCTCGCGCTCGCGCAGCCAGGCGAAGAACTCCTCCGGGTCGCCGCGGACCTCCTCGGGGACGATGTGCAGCACACCGCCGGTGGTGAGGGGCAGCAGGAGTTCGTGGACCGAGGCGTCGAACCCGATGCTGGACCAGGCCGAGCCCGCCTCGCCCGGGGCGGTGCCCATCCGGTCGTGCCAGGCCGAGAAGAGGTTCAGGACGCTGCGGTGCTCGACGGCGACGCCCTTGGGCCGCCCCGTGGACCCGGACGTGAAAATCACGTAGGCCAGCTGGCCCGGGGCCCGGGTGATCCCGGCCGGCGGCCGGTCCCCGGCCGTGCACTCAGCCCCGGCCTCGGCCCCAGCCCCGGCCGAGTCCTCGGCCTTGGCCTTGGCCTTGGCCTCGACCGTGCCGATGTCGAGCCAGTCCTGCGGCCGGTCCGTGCCGCGGTGGTCGCTGAGGACCACGGGGCACACGGCGTCCTCGACCATCGCGGCGAGGCGTTCCCAGGGCTGCCCCGGGTCGAGCGGGAGGTAGGCGGCCCCCGCCTTGAGGATGCCGAGGATGCCGACGGCCAGGTCAGCGGTACGGCGCACGTGCAGTCCGACGACATCACCGGGCCGTACGGCACGGGCGACGAGGGCGTGCGCGAGCCGGTTCGCGCGCCGGTCGAGCGTCGCGTAGTCCAGTGCGTGGTCGCGGTCGACGACGGCGGTGGCGGTGGGGTGCGTGCGGGCCCGGGCCTCGAAGAGCTCCGGGATGCCGGAGGCCGCGCGCAGCGCGTTCGCCATGGCGTCGGAGGAGCCGCTGATGACGGGGGAGCCGCTTGCGCCGATCAGCTCCAGGCGCTCGCGCGGATCCATCAACTCCAGCGTGTCGACGGTGCGGTGCGGGTGCCGGGCCATGTCGGTGAGCAGATGCCGCAGGTGTCCGGCCCAGCGTTCGGCGGTGGCGGTGTCCAGCAGCGCGGTCGCATGGTCGAGGTGCCCGGTGACCCGCCCCTCCGACTCGGTCGCCGACAGGGCGAGGTCGAACTTGGCGGGGGCGTGGGCGATCGGCACCGGCGTTGTCTCGACACCGGGCAGTTTCAGCAGGTCGTGCCGGTCCGGGACCCAGGCCAGCATGGTCTGGAACAACGGGGTGTGGGCAGCGCTGCGGGGCGGGTTCACCACCTCGACGATCCGCTCGAACGGCAGGTCCTGGTGGGCCAGGGCGTCACGGACCACCGCCCGGGTGCGGGCCAGGGCCTCCGTCGCGGTCGGGGAACCGGACAGGTCGACGCGCAGCGGGAGCGAGTTGACGAGGAAACCTATGAGCCCGGCGGCCCCCGGACCGCGGCGGCCCGCGACGGGACTGCCGACAACGATGTCCTGCTGTCCGGAGAGCCGTGACAGCAGCACGGCCCAGCCCGTCAGCACCGCGACGAACAAGGTGGCCCCTTGTTCCCGGGCCAGCCCGCGCAGGGCACTCGTCACGTCCGCATCCAGCTCGAACCCGACGCGGCCGCCGTCGTAGCCCTGCTCCGCCGGCCGCGGTCCCGGCAGCGGCAGTTCGAGCACGGGCGGGGCGTCGGCCAACGCGCCCCTCCAGTAGGCCTCTTGAGCGGCGAGGGCGCCACCGAGCACCGACGCCCGCTGGGCCTCGGCATAGTCCGCGTACTGGAGCCGCAACTCCGGCAGCCCGTCCGGCACTCCCGCCGCCAACGCCTCGTAGAGGAGCCCGATCTCCCGCATCATCACGTTCATCGACGCGCCGTCGTAAATACTGTGATGGAACGTCAGCAACAGCACGTGACGTGCGGTGCCGAGGGCGAGCAGCCGACCGCGCCAGAGCGGACCGGCCGCCAGGTCGAACTCCCGCTCCGCCTCCTGCCGTTGACACTCCGCGACGCGCTTCTCCGGGTCGGCCGCGGTGCTGAGGTCGTCGACGTCCAGGGGTGCGCCCGAGCCCGCCGGGTCGATGTGCTGGCACACTCCGCCCGCCTCGGCCACCAGCCGGGTCCGCAGGCTCTCGTGCCGGTCGGTCAGGGCGTCGAAGGCGGCGGCCAGGAGGCCGCGGTCGAGGGGGCCGCTGAGGAGGAAGGCGAGGGTCTCGTTGTAGGCGGTGCTCCCGCCCGGGAGCTGGGCCAGGAACCACAGCCGCTGCTGGGCGAAGGACGCGGGCCGGACCCGGAGGGCCGGGTCCGCGGGGGCGAGGTGGGGAGTGTTCTGCACCGGCAAGGCCTGGCCTTCCTGTCGGGGACGTGACCGGGGACAAAACGGAGGCGCGGCGAATGACGGCATCGCGCGAAGTGCCGGAAGGGAGGGATGCGAAGAGGGAGACGCAGTGGGGGGTGCGAAGTGGGGGAGAGTGCGTAGATATCGGCGAGTGGGGGAGGACCGACGGGGGATACGCGTGGTGCGGATGCGCACACTGAGGCGTCAGTTGCGCGGAGTTTCTGAGGGGGCTCCGTGACTTAGCTGTGATCATCAGTCACGCGCTCAGAACATGTCAACACTTGACTTTTCGGCGGGAGTTGACTTACCGGAGCGGCTCCTTCCGGGGTTTCGGACCCGTGGTGTAGTCCGCTACACCACGGGTCCGGGAGGCTGCTCCCTCGTGACCGTGGCGGGGCGCCGGGATCGTGGTGGGCAGAGAGATCCCCGGGGCGAGGAGCCCCTCGTCCTAAGGAATGCCCGATGGCCGCCAAGTCGCCGTTCGCCACCGTCAAGTCGTTCTTCGCCGGTCTGCTGCTCTGGTCGTGTTTCGGCGCGGGCCTGGCCGCCGCCGTGGGCGGGGCCGGTGCCGTACTCGACGGTACGGCGAAGAACGCGGCGACCCTCGCCGGCGTCGCCCTCTCCATGCTGACCGGCACGCGCATCGCGAGGAAGCCGAAGATCAAGGCGTTCCTGTCGACCCGGCCGGTGCTGTGGTTCCTGTTCCTCTTCAACGGCGGCGTGGCCGCGGTCGCCTACTTCGCCGTCGACGGCGTGAAGGGCATCGCCACCGCGGCCGGGATGGGCCTGGTCGCCCTCGGCGCGGCGGGCGGCCTGGTGTCCGGTCGCCGCGGGTCCCGCGACGGCCGGACCCAGGACGGCACGACCGGTACCTCGGCCACCGGCTGGTAGTGCGGCAGGGCTCACGCCTGAGGGGCGTGGGCCAGATAGGCGAGGACGGCCAGGACCCGGCGGTGGCCGCTGTCGCTCGGGGGCAGGCCGAGCTTCAGGAAGACGTTGCCGATGTGCTTGTGCACCGCGCGCTCGGTGACCACGAGGGTCCCGGCGATGGTCGCGTTGTCGTGGCCCTCGGCCATCAGCGACAGCACCTCGCGCTCGCGGGGGGTGAGCGAGTCCAGCGGCGAGTCCTTGCGGCGGGTGAGGAGTTCGGCGACGACCTCGGGGTCCAGCGCGGTACCGCCGCCGGCCACCCGCTCCAGTGCGTCGAGGAACTCGTCGACCCGGCCGATCCGGTCCTTGAGCAGATACCCGATCCCGCTGGTCCCGCCGCCCAGCAGCTCACCGGCGTACGCCTCCTCGACGTACTGCGAGAGCACCAGTACCGGCAGTCCGGGCAGCCGCTCGCGCGCCTCCAGTGCCGCCCGCAGCCCCTCGTCGCGGAAGCCCGGGGGCATCCGCACGTCGAGCACGGCCACGTCCGGCCGGTGCTCCAGGAGCGCGGGCACGACCTCGGGCCCGCTGCCCGCGACGGCCACGACCTCGTGCCCGGCCGAGGTCAGCAACAGGACGAGCCCCTCCCGCAGGAGCGCGTTGTCCTCGGCGATCACCACACGCACGGCAACTCCACTTCGATCACGGTCGGCCCCCCGACGGGGCTGGACACTTCCATGGTTCCGTCGAGCGCGGCGACCCGCCGCCGCATGCCGAGCAGACCCGAGCCGCCGGCCTCGTCGGCGCCTCCGCGGCCCTCGTCCCGGACCCGCACGCGCAGCCCGCGCCGGACCCGGACCAGCCGGACCTCGGCACGGTCCACCCCGCTGTACTTGGCGACGTTGGTCAGCGACTCGGCCACCGCGAAATAGGCGGCCGCCTCCACCGCCGCGGGCGCCCGCACCCCCTGGTCGAGGCCGCCGTCGTCCACGGTCACGTTCAATCCGCTGCCTGCCGCCAGCGCGCGCACGGCGCCGGCCAGGCCGCGGTCGCTCAGGATCGGCGGATGGATGCCGCGTACCACCTGCCGAAGCTCCGTCAGCGCCTTCTCGGCCTGGTCCTGGGCCTCGTCGAGGAGCCGGAGACCGGTCTCGCGGTCCCCGCCGTAGGCACGCCTGGCGAGCCCGATGCGCAGGGACAGCGCCACCAGCTGTGCCTGCGCTCCGTCGTGCAGATCCCGCTCGATCCGGCGCAGTTCGGCCTCGTGCGCGGCGATCGCGTCGGCGCGGGTCGCGGCGAGTTCCTCGACCCGGGCCGTGAGCCGTGCCTGCGGGGACGGCTTGAGCAGCGCCGTCGACCAGTCCGCCTCCAGGTCCGCGAGCCGTACGATCAGCGGCAGTACGACCGCCTCGCGGCGCAGCAGCCCGCACCACACGCCGTCGACGACCAGTCCCACCGGCCACAGCGGCAGGGCGAGGACGAGCAGCGCGCCGTAGAACCAGTAGGCGGCCATCCAGCGCACGTCGGTGCGGGTGCCGGGATCCCGGACGGCCGTGACCACCCGCTCCCGCACCGTCCCGGTCAGCGGCCGGTACGCCTCGGGGATCCGCACCCCGGTCCAGGTGGCGGTCAGGTTCCGCTTGGCTCCCGCGATCCGCCGGATCAGCAGCACCGTCTCGGGCAGCAGCCAGACACCGACGACCACCAGCGTGCCGATCGCGGTGATCAGCAGGACGGTGATGAAGATCCACGTTCCGAACGCCATCGCGGCGGCCAGGGCGAGGTGGACCGTGGCCCACGCGGCACGCCGCACCGATTTCCACATGAAAGGAAGCTAAATGGTTTGCTTAAGTCACGCAAGTTTTGCAGGTCCTCGCCGAGGGCGTGTCGGCCGGGTCAGTGCTTCCCGGCCAGGCTCTGGGTGCCGAGCACGGAGACCAGCGCCAGCTTCTCGGCGGCCTCGGTGTCCGGCTCGGCCGAGTAGACGAGGATGCGCAGGTCGTGTTCCTCGACCCGGAGATGGTCGCAGTCCAGCGTGAGCGTGCCCACCTGCGGATGCTCGACCGTCTTGCGCGATGCCTCCAGCCGGCCCACCACCCCCGCGTCCCACAGCTCGGCGAACCGCCTGCTCTGTGCCCGCAACTCGGCGATCATCCGCCGCAGTTGGCGGTCGGCCGGATAGCGGGCGGCCGTCGAGCGCAGCTCGGCGACCAGGCCGGCCTCGAAGGACCGCCGCTCCTCGGGGGTGTGCCGCACCCGGGTCGGCCGGCCGAGGAAGTTGCGCCACACGCCGTTGCGATCGAAGCCGCGCAGCCCGGACGGATCGCCCATCAGCGCCGCGTACATCGGGTTGGTCACCAGCAGGGTCATGGCCGCGTCGGACACCGCGACGGGGGTGCTGGCCAGCCGGTCGATGAGCCGCTGGACACTGGGCGTGATGTACCCCGGCACCATGTCGGGGCCCGGTGGCACCAGCCCCGCCAGCCCGAACAGATACGTCCGCTCGTCCGCGGACAGCCGCAACGCCCGTGCCAGTGCCTCGACGACCTGCCCGGACGGGTTGACCGCCCGGCCCTGTTCGAGGCGCGTGACGTAGTCGACCGAGATCCCGGCCAGCAGCGCCAGCTCCTCGCGCCGCAGCCCCGCCGCACGCCGCTGGCCCCCGGCCGGCAGCCCGGCGGCATCCGGGGCGACACGGTCGCGCCAGCGCCGCAGCGCCTGTCCGAGTTCCGTCGCCGTCATGCCCCCAGTCAACACGTCCGGCCGGGGATGTGCCTGGTACCCGCAGTCCCAGGAAGAAGGGTCTGCTGGCTGCCCCGGCGGCCCGGGCGCAGTGTTGAGGCATGACGACAACACTGATCACCGGAGCCAACAAGGGCATCGGTTTCGAAACCGCCCGCCAGCTCATCGCCGCAGGTCACACCGTGTACATCGGAGCCCGGGACGCAGAGCGCGGACGCCGGGCCGCCGACGATCTGGGCGCCCGGTTCGTCCTCCTCGACGTCACCGACGACGCCTCGGTCGAGGCCGCGGCGGAGCAGATCGAGGCCGACGGCGGGCTCGACGTCCTGATCAACAACGCCGGGATCGAGACCCGGAACGCGGACAACAGCGTGCCCACGGCCCGGACCGTGACCGCCGACCAGATACGGAACACCTTCGAGACCAACGTCTTCGGCGTCGTCCGCGTCCTGCACGCCTTCCTGCCCCTGCTGGAGCGGTCGGCGGCACCGGTCGTGGTCAACGTCAGCAGCGGTCTGGCCTCGCTGACGGCCCTCTCCGACCCGGACCACCCCGCGCACTTCTACCCCGGCATCGCCTACCCGACGTCCAAGACCGCGGTCAACATGCTCACCGTGCAGTTCGCGAAGGCGCTCCCGGCCCTGCGGATCAACTCCGTCGAGCCCGGCTTCACCAAGACGGACCTGAACGGCAACACCGGCACGCAGACCGTGGAGCAGGGTGCCGAGATCGTCGTGCGGATGGCGCAGATCGCCCCGGACGGACCGACCGGCGGCTACTTCGACGTGAACGGCCGGCTGCCCTGGTGAGCCGCGGCTGAACCGGCCGGGGGCTGCCTCACCCC